>JAFQSI010000308.1 GCA_017409645.1 Oscillospiraceae bacterium
GTGGACGCCGCCGCGGCTCCGGCGCGGGACCGGAGCGTCCTCCGGGAATTCGGCATCCGGGAGGAGGAAAAGGTCCTGACCATGCTGACCCGGTTTTCCGAGGAGAAGGGCGTTCCCTTTCTGCTGCGCGCCGTCGCAAAGCTGAAAGAGAAGACCTCCGTCCCCTTCCGGCTGCTGCTGGTGGGCACGGGGCCGGACTTTGACCGGGACAAAGAGCTGGTGTCCCGTCTCGGCATCGAAGACAAGGTGGTCCTGACGGGCTTCCGCAGCGACACCGCCCGGCTGCTCTCCGCCTCGGACCTCTATCTGAATTCCAGCTCCAGCGAGGCCATGAGCTTCGCCATCCTCGAGGCCCTGGCCGCGGGACTGCCCCTGGTGGTCACGGACGTGGGCGGCAACCCGGAGCTGGTGAACACCGGCGGCGTGTGCGGTCTGCTGGTCCCCTATGGCGACGCCGACGCCTATGCCGCCGCCATGGCCCGGCTTCTGGAGGACGGCGCCCTCCGTGCCGCCTATGCCACCGCCGCCCGGGCCAAGGCGGAGCGGGAATTCGATCTGTACACTCTTTTGGACAAGCTGTTCGAAATCTATCAATAAAAAGTGAGGAACCCATCATGAGCCAGAAAAAAACAAAATTCAACATCGTGGACATCATCGTCATCCTGATCCTGGTGGCGGGCGTGGTCTTTGTGGGCGTGCGGATGCTCGGGGACCGGAACCCCGCTGACGCCATCAACGACAACAAGACCTATCAGGTCACATTCCGGGCCGACTGCGTGCCGGAGGATGTGGCTGCCGCTCTGGTCCAGGGCAGCGCCTGTGAGGATCTCGATCGCACCATGGATCTGGGCGAGCTGACCGGCTTCACCACCGGTGAGTCCGTCACCTACACCACCGACCGGGACGGCGAATGGGTCAGCTATGCGAAGCCCGGCCATGTCAGTGTGACGCTGGTCTGCGAGCTGTCCGCCTCCGAAACGCCCACCGGCCTGCGGCTGGGCAAGTACATGCTGAACGTGGGCCGGGAGCTGGGCATCTGCTGCGGCATGGTGCAGCTGCAGGCCGTCATCTGCGACATCGCTCCCGCGGAGTAAGGGCCTATGATCACCTGGTTTCTCTATGACATCCTGCCCCAATGGCTGCGGAAGCTGGGCCTGCTGGCCCGGCAGAGCTGGTGCTTCGGATCTCTGGCCGGACTGTGGAGCCGCGTCTCCCGGCTGGTCCGGGAGAGCTTCTGCGCCCGGCTGTGGCAGGGCTCCGAAACCCTCCGCACCGGTGCCCGGCAGAGCCTGCTGTGCAGCTGGGCCGACGCCGTGATCCGTTGGCTGACGGATTTCGCGGGAAAATGCCTCGGCTGGATCGTCTCTCCCCTGTGCAGCAGCCGCATCGGCACGGCCCTGTGCCGCATCCCCCGGTACAATTTCGCCTGGTTCTACGGCGGCGCGTTTCTCCTGTGCTACCTCTGCCCCGACAATCTCTGGCGCAATCCCTATGGTCTGGCGCTGAGCGTCCTCCTCTTCGGCGGCATGCTCCTGGACGCCTGGAGCCAGGACCGGGTCCCCTTCCGGGTCCGGGATCTGGGGCTCTGGCTGCCCGCCTTCATGCTCGCCGCCACCCTGGGCGTTTTCACGGCCGCATACCGGGGCGAGGCCCTGAGGGTCTTCAGCATCTATCTGACGGCATTTCTGCTCTGCATCTCCCTGGTGGGCACCGTCACCAACCGGGGACGGCTCATGTCGGTGCTGGGCTTCGTGTATCTGGCCCTGGTGCTGACCGCCTGCTACGCCATCGTCCAGCGGTTCCTGGGCGTGGAGACGAGCGCCTCCCTGACGGATCTGAAGACCAACGCCGGTATGCCCGGCCGGGTCTACTCCACCCTGGAAAATCCCAACAACTATGCCGAGTTCATCGTGCTGACCTTCCCGGTGAGTCTGGTCTTCTGCGCCAACATCGTCGACCGCCGCTGGAAGACCCTGGCCTGTGCCACGCTGGTCATCCCCGTCATCGCGCTGCTGATGACCTATTCCCGGTCCGGCTGGGTCAGCTTCGCTATCGCCGCGGTGGTCTTCCTGGCCCTGTGGGACAAGCGGCTGCTGCCGCTGCTGGTCCTCGCCGCCGTTGCAGCCCTGCCCGTGCTGCCCGACTCCATCTTCAACCGGCTGCTGAACATCGGCAGCACCGCCGACTCCTCCAACGCCTACCGGCTCTACATCTGGTCCAGCGCCCTGCATATGATCCGGGACTACGGTCTTGTGGGCATCGGCCTGGGACCGGGCAATTTCATCCCCATGTACGCCCTGTACAGCTACCCCGCCGCCCGCACCGCCTATCACAGCCATATGCTGTATCTGGAAGTCTGGCTGGAGATGGGCCTGCTCGGCATCGTCAGCTTCCTGATGTTCTACCTGGGTCTGATGCGCCGGGCCATCCGGGCCAGGGCGCACGCCGACTCCCTGCTGCGCTGGGTGCTGATCGCCTGCGTCAGCTCCCTGGCGGGCGTCAGCTTCCTGGGTGCGGCGGAGTACATCTGGTTCTATCCGCGGGTGCTGTTCGCCTTCTTTATTCTGGCGGGCGTCACCCTGGCCGCTGTGAAACTGGCGGAGGAATCCAAATAAGCAA
>JAFQSI010000036.1 GCA_017409645.1 Oscillospiraceae bacterium
CGGCGCCATCCGTCACGGCATCTCCCGCGCCCTGCTGCTGGTCAACGGCGAGTTCCGTCCCACTCTGAAGGCCGCCGGCTTCCTGACCCGCGACCCCAGAATGAAGGAGAGAAAGAAGTACGGTCTGAAGGCCGCCCGTCGCGCTCCCCAGTTCTCCAAGCGCTGATTTCCGTATTTATTACGAATCAATGCCATACAAGATCCCCGGAATCCTCGGATTCCGGGGATTTTTGATTTGAAAACAAAACTGCTGCGCTGCACGGGGCAGCGCAGCAGTCCTTTTTTGGATGCCTTCGCTCGGGTTTGGCTTTCAGAATTTTCCGCCGCCGACATTTCGGGAGCCGCCGCTTCTGCCGCTGCTGCCGGAGCTTTCCTTGGGCCTGCGGCGGCGGTCAACGGTCCGGTAGAGGAACAGATCGCCGGAGCGGGTCAGATGCATGCTGCCCGGTCGGGTGTACTCCCCTGCCGTGTTCCGCGCATGGACAGAGCGGAGCTGGGAGCCCATGACGAGAACCGCGATCAGGGCCGCGACCAGACCGATGCCCAGGGAGATCAGCAGGCTCTTGCCAAAATCGAAGGGGAAGCCGTTGATCTCGCCGTCGATCTCATAGACGCACAGCTCGATGAAATCCGCAAAGGCATCGGCATAGTCGCCGTCGCTCAGATCGGGCACGATCTCATCGCCGATGTCGTAGATCTCGTCAAGGGTGATGGCGTCCGCCGCAAGACCATTGGAGAGGATCCGGTAGTCCCGCTCCTCCATGGAGAGCAGCAGGATCACGCCATCGTGGTTGGGTCCCTGACCGTAGCCCAGCTGATCGTAGAATTCCTCCACATAGTCGTCCACGTAATAGCTGCCGGTGGAATCTACGGTTGCGATGACCACGTCCACCCGGTATTCATCGCGGACTTCCTCCAGCCGCCGGAGCAGTTCATACTCCTGCCGCTCGGTCAGCAGATCGGCGCCGTCATAGAGCAGCGGCGCATCCGCCGCCAGGGCCGGGACTGCCAGCGCGATGCAGAGCATCATTGCAAAAAGAATGGAAAACAGTCGTTTCATTCCCGCACCTCCTTACAGCAGCCACAGCAGCCAGCTGATGCCGAAGCAGGCCGCGCTGACTGCGCCGAAAATGCCGAGAAACCATCTGGTCAGGGCGCTCTTGTCCATGGGCAGGTCGCCCACGAATCTGCCTGTCTGGCCGTTCATGGCAAAATGGTAGTTTTTGCCGTTCCAGGTGGTGTTGAGCAGCCACACGGGATACAGGGCGTACTTTGCCCTGCCGTTCTTCAGCTGCACATGGTTGCAGACGGGGATCAGCGTCGTATAGCCGCCCACGGTGGAGGCAAAGGCCTGCTCCGTGCTGGTGCGGATCCGGTCGTTGGCCCGGGCCACGCTCTGCTCAGACCCCACATCGTACCGATCCGCCAGGAAGCCGGACAGATAGGCCGTCCGGAAATCCACCGCCTGGGAAAAATCGAAGGGTTCGATGGATTCCATCAGGGCGTCATCCATCTTGGTAGAGCCGTCCACCGGCACATGGTCAAAGGCGATGGTACCGCCCCGTGTCACGGAGTAGTGCTGCGTTTCCGTATAGATATAATCGCTGTCGCTCCAGGAGCGGACCCGGGTGGCCTTCCAGCGCATATTGGCCTGGGCCTCGGTGTCAAAGAGCCACACGGGCACATAGACGCCCTTGATCTCCTGGATGTGGTTCTCCTGGGAAAAGACCTTCGGCAGCAGGAGCTTGCCCTTGTAGTGGCGCTTCAGGGCCTCCACGGCGGCCTTCTTATCCAGCTTGAAGGGAATGACAAAGTCCGGCTTCAGGTCGCCCAGGAACTGCTCCTTCATCACCACGGGATTTCCGCAGTAGGGGCAGCTGGCCGCACCGGTGGTCTCATCGGTCACGATCTCACCGGCGCAGGACTGGCAGACATAGACCCGCAGGCCCTCCTTCTCGCCCTCGGTCCACTCGCCGCCGGCGGTGGTGTCCCAGGTCATGTCGTCGGAGGATTCCTCCTTCAGCTCCCGGTCATAGGCCTCGAGGGTCTCCATTTCAAATTCCGTGTCGCAGTAGGGACACTTCATCCTCTGCTCCCGGCTGCTGAACTCGATGGCGCCGTCGCAGCAGGGGCATTTATATTGCTGCAGGACAGACACAGCGGTCCCTCCCTTCCGTCAGCGGATGTCGCCGTCGTCGAAGCGGTCGCCGCACTCGGGGCAGAACTTCGGAGGATTTTTGGGGTCCTCCGGCTCCCAGCCGCACTTGTCGCAGCGGTACAGGGGCGCTGCGGCAGGCTTCTTCGCACCGCACTCGGGGCAGAACTTGCCCCTGTTCACCGCGCCGCAGGCGCAGGTCCAGCCCTCAGCGGGCTTCGGGCTGCCGCACTCGGCGCAGAATTTGCCGGTATTTTCAGCGCCGCAGCTGCACTTCCAGCCGTCCTTTGCAGGAGCGGGAGCAGCGGCCTGGGGCTGCTGCTGGGACTGCTGCACGCCCATCTGGTAGAACTGCTGGGCCGCACCGAAGCCGCCGTTCATGCCGCCCACCATGTTCATGCCCATGAAGCCGTGTACGGCGCCGGAAGCGTTGCCCGCGGCCGTCTCCATGGCGTTGGCGGTGGCCTGGGTCATGCGTCCGGACATCATGAAGGGATTCGCGCCGTAGGAGGCGGCGTCCTCCATGTCGGTGATCTTCTTCATATCGTCGTCGCTGAGCCGGATGGGGTTCAGGGAGATGTTCTCCACGGCGATGCCCCGGTTCTCGGCCCAGTCGGCCTTCAGGGCGTCGTTCATGGCCTTCTTCAGCTCATTTACTTTTGCGGGCAGCTGGGCAGGGCGCAGCTCCAGCTCGGCCAGAGCGCCGAAGGCGGGCTGGAGAGCAGAGATGAACTCGGCCTTCAGCTGCTCATCCAGGGCGTCCCGGGTGAATTCATAGCTGACATTGCCGCAGACCTTGGTGTAGAAAAGCAGCGGATCGGCGATCCGGTAGGAGTACACGCCGTTGCAGCGGACATTGACGGTCCGGCTCATGCCGATGCGCTTGTTGACCACCTCAAAGAGGATGGGGCTGGGGGTGCCGAACTTGTTGCCCATGATCTCCTTGGTGTTGATGTAGTAGACCCGCTGGTCCCGGCCGGTGTCGCCGCCGTAGCCGAAGCGGCGGCCGATGGCGGCGAAGGTGTCCATGATGCTGTCACCCAGGTCGCCGGAAAAAATGGAGGGCTCCGCGGAGGAGTCGAAGGTATACTCGCCGGGCACGGCGCAGACCTCCACGACCCTGCCCTGCTCCACGATCAGCATGCACTGACCGTCGGCCACGGCGATGCCGGAGCCGTTACTAATGATATTCTCGCTGCCCTTGGTGTTGGAGGAGCGTCCGGAGATCCGCTTGCTGCCCTTGCGGACCAGCACGTCCGCGGGAAGGGCGTCACAGTAGAAAAATTCCTTCCACTGGTCCGCCAGCACGCCGCCGACGGCTCCGATGCCTGCCTTAATAAGTCCCATATGTATGTTCTCCTTTCGGTTGTGTGTTAAGTATCCTGTCACATTATAGCATACCCGTCCATAAAAACCAATCCCCCTTCTGTGGAAGAGGGATTTTTTTACGGTCTTTTCAGCACCGCCACCAGGATCTCCGGGCGGTCGTTGACCCGCAGGGGCACGATGCTGTTGCCCAGTCCCCTGCTGACCAGCATGACGGTGCCGCCCTGCCGGTACAGGCCGCTGTCATACTCCGGGAACAATCCCTGTCCCGGCGCGATCAATCCGCCGACGAAGGGAAGGCGCACCTGTCCGCCGTGGGCGTGGCCGCTGAAGACAAGATCAACGCCGCAGGCGGCATACAGCTCAAAATACTCCGGCCTGTGGCTCAGGAGGATGGTATAGCCCTCCTGCTGCCCGGTCATCTCCCGCAGTCCCGCCACGAAGGGCCCGCGGAAATCCGGATCGGCCAGTCCCACGAGGGTCAGAGTCCCGCCGAAGCGCTCCAGCGTGACAGATCGATCCTCCAGCACCGTGACTCCGGCGTCCAAAAGCCCCTGACGCAGTGCCGCCCAGCCGCTGATGCGGCTCTCGTGGTTGCCGCTGACATAATAGCAGGGCGCGATCTGCACCGCCTTTTCCGCAAAGGCCAGGGCGATCTGAAGATCCGTGTTCCGGGAGTCGATCAGATCCCCGGTGATGACGATGATATCCGGCTCGCTTTCCCGCAGCAGCTTCAGAAGCCGTTCGTTGCCCCTGCCGAATTCGGCATTGTGCAGGTCCGACACCTGGGCGATGCGAAAGCCCTCGAACTGCTCCGGGATATCCGCGCTTTCAATGGTCCACTCGTTGACCTCGATGGCGGTATTCGCCCAGAGGAGCCAGATCACCAGGGCCAGGATCAGAACGGGAATGATCCTGCGCATCAGTTGTTATTGTTGCTTTCCGCAACACAGTCGATGGTCAGCACCACCGCCAGGGCCAGCAGCTCGTCGGCTGGGTCTGCGATGTCCAGGCAATAGCTGTCGCCCCAGGTGAACCACTCCTTGCTGATGCGCACAATGAGCCGCCCGTTTTTGCGGATCTCGTATTCATGGGCCCAGATGCTGCCCTCCACCTCCCAGCCCAGGCCGTCGATGACATAGCGCTGGTAGAAAAAGGTGAATTCCTTCCGGATCTCCGCCAGATCCCGGCCACCCACGGACACCGTGTAGCGGGGCATCAGCGTCAGCAGCTGCTGCCGGATCAGCGCCACCTCCCGGCCATGGATGTCCAGAAGATGGAGCTTCTTGCCGAAGGAGAAGAATTCTCCCTCCACGAAATATTTGTCCCAGCCGTTCTCGTCCTTGACGGTAAACTGGTCGTTCCAGGAAAAGACCCGTTCCTTGATATAGAGCTTCATGGTCATACCTCCTCTTTTTTTATTTTACGATAACGCACGCGCTCGTGCAATGGGAAAACCGGGATTTAAGAATTATTCAGAATCCATGCACTCTGCGCATCCAGTCAGCCTTTGTGCATGCCGCTGGTGCGTCGGCGGGGGCATGCCCCCGCCCTACAGCGTGGAACCTATGCAAAACAGACCCGGCGGGACCGGGTCTGCTTTCGGATCACTTCTTCTTTTTCAGCAGCACGAAGGCAATCGCAGCAGCCGCGGCGATCACCGCAGCGATGATCAGGGGCATGGGATCAAAGCCAACAGGCATCGGCTCAGGGGTGCCAGGCTCCTCAGCCTGAGGCTCTGCCTCGCCCTCCTGGACCAGGACCATGGCGGAGATGGGAGCCACCTCCACGGTGCCCTCTGCGGTGCCCAGGGACACATCACCGGCGTCCTCGCCGTTGATGCGGATGTCCCAGCTGCCCTCAGGCAGCGTGACGGTGGTGGCCTTTGCGTTGGGGTTGAAGATGACCACCAGGGAGTTTTCCTCGCCGTTGGCGCCGGGGGCGATGTGGAAGCCGTTGACGTTGAAGTCCAGGCCGGAAAGCTGGGTGATCTTCTCGCTGACCTCCTCGGCGGTGGTCATGCGCAGGGCGCTATGGGCCTTCCGGAAGGTGATCAGGCCGATGTAATAATCCACAACATCCTGATACACCGGATCGGACAGGGTGTCCCACTTGATGGAGTTGATGGAATCGGGGGACTTGTAGGAATTGTGGTCATAGGTTCCGTCGCCCAGGGGCTTCGAGCGCAGCAGCTCCTCGCCGGCCTGGAAGAAGGGAGTGCCCTGGCTGGTCATGACAATGGCGGCGGCCAGATTGTTCATCCGCACCCGTTCCTCCAGCGTGTTGTCCTGGGTGGAGAGGGTCAGCCGGTCGAAGAGGGAGTAGCCGTCGTGGCAGGAGACATAGTTGACCACCTGACTGGGGCTTCCGGCCCAGGCGGGATGGCCCAGGAAGGAATCCTTGACATTGGAGGCAAAGCCGCCTGCACCGGCAGCATAGCCGGTCTTGCTGGCGTTGGAGTTGGAGCCGCGGACCGCATCGCGGATCATGTCGGAGAAGTAGGCCATGCCGGGGGTCTGCCTGGCATTGACCTGGGTCGCCAGAGGAGACATATCCTCCTTGGTGACCTGGGTGGTCATGGTCCAGCCCTCGGCATAGAAGATGACGTGGGGATGGGTCTTGTGGACCTCCTGGATGACCGCATTGATGGTATCCGAATCGATCAAACCTGCCAGGTCGAAGCGGAAGCCATCCAGATGGTATTCGTCCGCCCAATACTTGACGGAATCGACGATGTACTTGCGGACCATGCTCCGCTCGGAGGCGGTGTCGTTGCCGCAGATGGAGCCGTTGGAGTAGGTGCCGTTCTGGTCGATGCGGCTGAAATAGCCGGGGACGATGTTATTGAAGCAGAAATCCTCGGCGCTGTAGACATGGTTATACACTACATCCAGCACAACGCCGATGCCCTGCTCATGGAGTCCCTGGACCATCTGCTTGAACTCCTTCACCCGGACCTCGCCGTGGTAGGGGTCCGTGGAGTAGCTGCCCTCGGGGACATTGTAGTTGACGGGATCGTAGCCCCAGTTGAAGGGCGCGTCAGGGTCCGTTTCATCTACAGATGCATAGTCATAGCTGGGCAGCAGGTGGATGTGGGTGACGCCCAGGGCCTTGATGTGGTCCAGGCCCGTGGACTGGCCGGAGCCGTTGACGGTGCCCTCCTCGATCAGACCCAGGAATTTGCCCGTGTTGGCGATGCCGGAGGAGGGGTCGGAGCTGAGATCCCGGACGTGCAGCTCATAGAGAACTGCATCGGTGATATTGCCGGAGGTGTGGGGCGGTGCGTCCTTCTCCCAGCCCTCGGGATCGGTGGAATCCAGGTCGATGACCATGGCCCGCTTGCCGTTGACGCCGGTGGTCCGGGCGTAGGGGTCGCAGGCTTCGATAATGGCATCGCCGTGGGTAACGGCATAGGTATAGTAGGTACCGTTCAGGTCCCCCTCGGCCACGGCCACCCAGGTACCATTGACGTCGGCGGCCATGGGGATCGTCTGAAGCACATCCTCCAGGCCGCCCTCGTGACCGCTCTCATACAGATGGACGGAAACGGCATCGGCGGTGGGGGCCCAGACCCTGAAAGTAGTCTTTTCGGCGGTCCAGTTGGCACCTAAATCGTCGCCCGAATATGTATAGTCGATCTCAAAAGCCGCAGTGGAATACCAAATGGGCATCTGCACTTCCCTGCTCTCACCGCCGTAGGTCAGGGTGTAGGTCCCCTGGACATCGATGGGCTCTGCAGTAATGATTCTGTAGAGGTTCTCCGTTTCGGCGATAACCTCGGTGATGGTCAGAGTGCCATCGGGGCTTGTGACACCGAACTTACCGGTATCCTCCACAGCACCGGTCATGGCCACCCGCAGGCCCCTCTGCTCGGAATAGGCGGTATCCCGAATGCGCACATCCTCATCGGCGAGGGCCGCGGGTACGAGCCCGGCCATCAGGACCAGCACCAGCAGCACGGAAAGCACTCGCGTCAAATTTCTTCTCATATTGCTTCTCTCCTTGTTCGTTTTCGGCAGGAAATGCCGTACTGCATCGATTATACTCTAAGAAAACGCCAAAGTAAAGGAAAACTGCGCAACCGATACCGCAAAAAAGATCCCGGCTGCAGAAGCAGCCGGGATGGAGTTCAGGACGGGAAAATATTGGTGATGAGGATCAGGGCGGGCAGCAACATGGAAAACATGCAGATCATCCACGGATACAGGGTCTTCCGCGTCAGGAACATCATGGCAAGACACCCGCTGGTGACGCCCAGGGGGCCGTAGACCGCCAGCTCCTTGCTGATGTATTTGGCGTATTCACCGCTGCTTTGCAGATGCAGACCCACCTCCGCAGGCAGCACGTTCCAGTTGAGCCGTGCAAAGTAGAACATCAGATATACCACCGGGATCGACAGCAGCACCTTTCGCGCCTGCCAGATCCAGGGCCACGCCTTGGTCCAGGTTTCCTTTGCCTTCCGATATCCTTTGTCGACCTTATCGATCCAGGGCATAGCCTTGTCGCGCAGCTCCTGCATTTTGGCCGTAAGCTGTTCCATTCGATTCATAAGCCACCTCCGGCTAGCATTATCTCTGATAACTATATCACAAAAGCGCCCGGGTTGCAAGAGGGAGATGCTTCGTCCGGAATCCCCAAAAGTCCACGTTATCGGACTTTATTCGTGATATCCTATCCTCACAAAACTCAAGGAGGTACGACCCATGAATATGATCTACACCAACAACGATTACTGCATCCGCCGTTTCTCCGGCACCAGCCGCCGCAAGTTGTTCTGGAACAAGGCCGCCGATGTGCTGCTGTGCGCAGCCAGCGCCATGGGTATCATCACCGCCCTGTTCTTCCTGCTGACCCTGTGATCAGACGGCATTGTCCCGGTACAGGGCTGCCAGACCCTTGATGATCAGGTGCCGGTCATAGACGATCCGGTGGCGGCACAGGGGCACCACCCGCTTGGCCAGGCCTCCGGTGGCGACGACGGTGAAATCCCAGCCCGTCTCCTCCCGGAACCGGTCGATCATGCC
>JAFQSI010000309.1 GCA_017409645.1 Oscillospiraceae bacterium
GACCTACCACACCGAGCAGTGGGCCACCCGCTACTACTCCACCAACGCCCAGGCCAACCAGTGGTACAAGTTCCTGATCCAGGATCCCTGGTTCTTCATCAAGGCCCAGGAGCGCTACTGGGAGATCCGGAACGCTCAGGTTGCGGACATGCTGGCCGAGCTGGACAGCAACGAGGAATTGCTGACGTCCTCTGCCGCCGCCAACGGCGAGCGCTGGGGCTATAAGTACGAATACAGCAAGTATGTGAATGACCTGCGCAGCTGGTTCAACAGCCACCTTTCCTGGCTGGATACCCAGATGGCCACTCAGGACAGCCTGCGCGATTCCCTGGGCTACCATCCCAGCAGCCGTCTGGCGCTGACCCTGACTGACACTGAGGGCAATGCTCTGGAAGCCGGCAGTGCCGCGAACGCTCCCGCCGACGCCGCTGCCGCCGCGGGCCAGTCCCTGAAGCTCCACATCCAGGGCGGAAATGACACCAACGGCACTGCGGCGCTGTATGTCAACGGCCGCCGCATCAGCGAGACTGCTACCCAGGCCAACGCCACCACCATCGTCGATGTTCCCGCCGGCAGCCTGACCGCTCCCGTAGGTGAGAAGAACGTCATCGAAGTCCAGATCGAGAAGGCCGACGGCACCATCAACGCCTCCCGCTATGTCACCGTCATCACCCGGGAGGAGACTGCCGCCTGTCAGCACGAAAACACCGAGATCCGGAATGCCGTCGCAGCCACCTGCAAGGATGAGGGCTACACCGGCGATACCTGGTGCCTGGACTGCGGCAGCCAGATCGGCTCCGGCACCACCATCCCCACCACCGACCACACCGAGCAGATCATCCCCGGCAAGGCTCCCACCTTTGACGAGGAAGGCCTGACCGACGGCAAGGTTTGCAGCGTCTGCGGCGAGGTCCTGGCCGAGCAGACCGTTGCCCCCGTGCTGGACTACAACGAGGGCATCGTTCCCCTGAACACCCTGAATGTCACCTGCGGTGACTACGAGCCCGACGGCGGCGCCAGCGAGGGCCCCGCCAACCTGGCCGTGGATGACGACCTGAATACCATGTGGCACACCGACTGGTACGGCACCAGCCGTGCAGACCACTGGATCCAGTTCGAGCTGACCGAGGAATATGCGGTCGACGGCCTGCGCTACAAGCCCCGCGTCACCGGCAACACCAACGGCATCATCACCGAGTATGACATCCAGGTCTCCGACGACGGCGTGAACTTCACCTCCGTTGCTTCCGGCACCTGGGCGGGCGACCGGAACTGGAAGGTCGTGGAATTTGCGCCCCAGACCGTCAAGTATGTCCGTCTGGTGGCTGTGAATGCCCTGACTGACAACGCCTATGTCTTCGCCTCCGCTGCGGAGATCCGCCTGACCGGTCAGCTGCCCGAGATCAGCGACGCCGACAAGACCCAGCTCAATGCGCTGATCGCCGAATGTGAGCAGATCGAACAGGGCAACTACACCGCGAAGAGCTGGCAGGCATTCCAGACTGCTCTTGCAAATGCCCGTGCAGTTTCCGCCAACCAGTATGCCACCCAGACCCGGGTGGACCAGGCCTATGCAGCCCTGAACCAGGCGAAGCTGTCCCTGGTTGAGAAGGTCGATGGCGAGGGCATCCAGAAGATCTTCCATCTGGATTCCGGCCGTAAGTACTTCTCCAAGGACTGGACCATCGCACTGCTCAACGAGCTGTCCGCAGCCGGTTATACCCACCTGCAGCTGGCCTTCGGCAACAACGGCTTCCGCTTCGTGCTGGATGACATGACCATCGAGGCCAACGGCAAGACCTACGCCAGCGACGATGTCAAGGCCGGTATCAAGCTCGGCAACGCCAATTACTACGACGAGGGCGAGAACCACGCCCTGACCGAGTCTGAGATGGATGAGATCCTGGCCCATGCCGCAGCTGTCGGCGTGGAGATCGTCCCCCATGTCAATATGCCCGGTCATATGAACGCCCTGCTCGATGCCATGGAGTATGTTGGCATTGCAAATGCCAAATTCACCGGCTATACCCAGTCCGCCAGCTCCGTGAATCTGAACAACCAGGAAGCTCTGAACTTCATGTTCGCGCTGACCGACAAGTATGCCGCTTACTTCTCCGAGAATGGCTGCAAGTACTTCCACATCGGTGCCGATGAGTACGCCAACGATGCATACTCCGGCAACATGGGCTTCCCCTCCATGGGCTCTGCCCTGTACGCCAAGTTCGCTGATTTCGTCAATGAGAATGCTTCCATCGTCGAGGGCTACGGCATGACGCCCAGAGCCTGGAACGACGGCATCTCCTACGGCAGCTACACCGCTCAGTTTGATCCCAACATCGAGGTCCATTACTGGTCCTCCGGCTGGTGGGGCTACAATCTGGCCGGTGCCGACGATCTGGCAAACAATGGCCACGGCATGATCAACACCAACGGCGACTACTACTACATCCTGGGTAAGGATGACCGGTTCACCACCGGCTCCACTACCACCCATGACCCCAACCTGTACACCGCCTGTGAGGGCTTCGATGTTACCTACTTCATGGACGGCTCCACCATCGAGGAGCCCGTGGGCGCCACCTTCTGCGTCTGGGCCGACTATCCCGGTGCGGAAACGGAGCAGGAGGTCGCTGCCAACATCCGTCTGGTCCTGAGAGCCATGGCTCTGCGGATGGACGGCCTGTCCCTGGACGGCATGAACACCTCTGTTGTGGCCGGCGGCTTCAACGAGGATGGTACCATCAACGAATCCGAGGCTCCTCATGAGCATAGCTGGAGTGACTGGGCTGTCACCACCGCTCCCACCTGCACCGAGAAGGGCGTCGAGACCCGTACCTGCGAGTGCGGCGAGACTGAGACCCGCGAGGTCGCTGCTCTGGGCCATGACTGGCAGGAGGACGGCAGCTGCTCCCGCTGTGACGAGACGCAGGATGTCCCCGCTGTGAATCCCTTCGTGGATGTGCCCGACGGCATCTACTTCTACGATCCCGTCATGTGGGCTCTGGAGAACGACATCACCAAGGGCATCGACGATACCCACTTCGGTCCTGATGTGGCCTGCACCCGTGCCCAGGTCGTCACCTTCCTGTGGCGCGCCGCCGGTTCCCCCGAACCCACCTCCACTGAAAATCCCTTCGTGGATGTGCCCGATGGCATTTACTACCACAAGGCAGTCCTGTGGGCTCTGGAGAACGGCATCACCAAGGGCATCGATGCGACCCACTTCGGCGCTGATCTGGAGTGTACCCGTGCCTATGTCGTGACCTTCCTGTACCGCGCCATGGGCAAGCCCGAGGTCGCTTCCACCGAGTCTGTCTTCGGCGACGTGGCCGATCCCAGCATCTACTACTACACCCCCGTCCTGTGGGCTGTGGAGAACGGCATCACCAAGGGCGTCAGCGCCAACACCTTCGGTGTTGACCAGGTCTGCAACCGTGCCCAGATCGTGACCTTCCTGTACCGCACCTACAATTAATGGAACCCTGATCCCCGCGGGTCCCCGGCGAAAGCCGGGGACCCGGTTTCTGTTTGGGGTACGGTCAGGATAAAAACAGAATCTGGTATTTATTCCTAAAAATGGGTTGAAAGTGCAGGGGAAAATAGTTATAATGAATAACAGATAAAATAGGGCGGGGACCGTCACCCCTGTGCGTCTTGTTTTATTCGAATGTCATGTGGGATCTTCGGATCTGCATGGCGACCCATCAGAGCAATGCTCTGGAATCATTCAAAAGGAGGAAAGCAAATGAAAATCTTCAAGAGGATCGCAGCCGGTTTTGTGGCAGCTGCCATGGCAGTCAGCCTGATGCCGATCTCTGCGATTCCGATCCGGGCGAAAGCCGCCCAGGACAACCCCCTCAGACTGTGGTATGACGAGCCCGCATCTCAGGGAACCAACATTCTCTCCGCAGGCGCCAACTACAGCGATTCTGATGGCTCCAATACCTGGCAGCAGCAGACGCTGCCCATCGGCAGCGGCGACATGGGCGCCAATGTCTACGGCGAGATCGTCAGCGAGCATCTGACCTTCAACGAAAAGACCCTGTGGACCGGTGGTCCCAGCACCAGCCGTCCCGACTACATGGGCGGCAACGTTCAGTCCAACGGTCAGAACGGCGCCATCATGCAGCAGGTCCAGGAGCTGTTCCTGGCCGGCCGCACCAGTGAGGCCGTCTCCCTGTGCAACCAGCTGGTCGGCACCAGCACCGGCTACGGCGCCTACCAGCCCTGGGGCGATATCTGGTTCGATTACTCCGGCATCTCCACCAGCGTGACGGACTATCAGAGAGATCTGGACCTGACCACCGGCATCGCCTCCGTCTCCTTCACCCAGAACGGCACCGAGTATACCAGAGAGTTCTTCATCAGCCACGATGACAACGTTCTGGTGGCCCGCCTGGAGGCCAACGGCTCTGCCAAGCTGAATCTGGATGTGCGCTTCACCTCCAAGCAGAACGGCACCACCGTGGTTTCCGGCAACGACACCCTGGTCCTGAACGGCCAGGTCAGCGACAACCAGCTGAAGTATTCTTCCTATCTGACGGTCGTCCCTGAGGACGGCACCGTCACCGCAGGCAGCGGCAAGCTGACGGTTGCGGGTGCTTCCGCCATCACCGTCTACCTGTCCGCCGCCACCGACTACAAGAACACCTTCTGGAACGAAGACCAGACCGACAACTACTACTACCGCACCGGCGAGACTGACGCCGAGCTGGCTGCAAGAGTCAAGGATGATGTGGACGCAGCAGTCGAGAGCGGCTATGAGGCCGTCAAGGCTTCCCACCTGGCCGATTACCAGGAGCTGTTCAACCGCGTGGAGCTGGATCTGGGTCAGGCTACCTCTGAGAAGACCACCGACCAGCTGCTGGCTGCCTACAAGGCCGGCACCGCTTCCGAGGCTGAGAAGCGTCAGCTGGAGGTCATGCTGTTCCAGTACGGCCGCTACCTGACCATCGCCTCCTCCCGTGAGGATTCCCAGCTGCCCAGCAACCTGCAGGGCGTCTGGAACTTCCTGAACAATCCCCCCTGGGCCTCTGACTATCATATGAACGTCAACCTTCAGATGAACTACTGGCCCACCTACTCCACCAACCTGGCTGAGTGCGCTCTGCCTCTGATCGACTATGTCGATTCTCTGCGTGAGCCCGGCCGGATCACCGCCAAGATTTACAACGGCGCGGATGTCGGCTTCTCCGCCCACACCCAGAACACGCCCTTCGGCTGGACCTGTCCCGGCTGGGCCTTCTCCTGGGGCTGGTCCCCCGCAGCAGTGCCCTGGATCCTCCAGAACTGCTGGGAGTACTATGAGTACACCGGCGATGTGGCCTTCATGGAGGAGTACCTCTACCCCATGATGAAGGAAGAGGCCCAGTTCTACGATGAGATCCTCATCGAGGATGCCGACGGCAAGCTGGTCTCCGCACCTGCCTACTCTCCCGAGCATGGCCCCTACACCCTGGGCAACACCTACGAGCAGTCCCTGGTCTGGCAGCTTTACGAGGATGTCGTGATCGCCGCCGAGACTCTGGACAAGGATCCCGAGCTGGTCGCCCAGTGGAAGGCCAATCAGGCCAATCTGAAGGGCCCCATCGAGGTCGGTGAGGATGGTCAGCTGAAGGAGTGGTACGAGGAGACCACCCTCGACAGCATGAAGAGCCAGGGTGCTGACCCCTCCGGTCACCGTCACCTGTCCCATATGCTGGGTCTGTTCCCCGGCGATCTGGTCCAGCGCAATCCCGAGTGGGTCGCTGCTGCCAAGGTTTCCATGGACTACCGTACCGACAACTCCACCGGCTGGGGCATGGGCCAGCGAATCAACACCTGGGCCCGTCTGGGCGAGGGCAACAAGGCTCATGAGCTGATCGGCAATCTGTTCAAGGGCGGCATTTACCCCAACCTGTGGGATTCCCACGCTCCCTTCCAGATCGACGGCAACTTCGGCATGACCTCCGGCGTCGCCGAGATGCTGATGCAGAGCAACATGGGCTACATCAACCTGCTGCCCGCCGTGCCCGATGTCTGGGCTGACGGCTCCGTCCGCGGTCTGGTTGCCCGCGGCAACTTCGAGATCTCCATGGAGTGGACCAAGGGCGGCATTACCAGCGCCACCATCCTCTCCAACAACGGCGGCGAGGCCGTCATCAAGGCTGACAACATCACCCTGGCCACCGTCACTGACGGCTCCGGCAACGAGGTCGAGTTCACCGTCACCGAGGACGGCATGATCTCCTTCGCCACCGTCGAGGGCGAGAGCTACACCCTGTCCATCCCCGAGCGTCCCGACGCTCCCGCCAACCTGGCTGTCCTGCGCGACGGTCTGGAAATTGCCAACCTGACCTGGAACGCCGTTGAGGGCGCTTCCTACAATGTCTACCGCGCTTCCGGCGCCGCTGACCCCGTCCTGCTGGCCTCCGGTCTGACCGAGACTGCCTACACCGACGAGGCTCTGGACACCGAGGCTGCTTCCGTCACCTACTACGTGACCGCAGTCGTGGAAGGCATCGAGTCCATCCACTCCTCCGGCGTCACCCTGACCGCTCCTGCAGGCTTCGGCATGATCGACAACCTGGATCAGCGCATTGCCTACGCCGGCGGCTGGGCCAACTGGTCCGAGTCCGTCAACTACAACGGCTCCATTATGTACCTGGAGGGCGGCTCCTACTCCACCGATGCCACCGTCACCCTGCAGTTCATCGGCACCGGCATCGAGGTCATCACCTGCACCAACCACGACCGCAGCTACATGGAAGTCATCATCGACGGCGTGTCCTGCGGCGAGGTGGATACCTACTCCGCAAGCGCCGTCCGCCAGAAGACCATCTTCAGCAAAGACGATCTGGAGTACGGCCTGCACACCATCGTGCTGAAGCCCATGGAGAAGAACAACGCTGCATGCAGCAGAGGAGACAGCAGCTTCAAGCTGGAGCTGGACGCCTTCAATGTCATCGACGCGGTCGCCAATGCTCCCGAGCCCGGTGAGGTCAACCTGGAGGTC
>JAFQSI010000310.1 GCA_017409645.1 Oscillospiraceae bacterium
CTGGGCGTCCTGACGCCAATGGAAAAGCACCAGAACTATCTTCTGGCTGCATAAAAAACTTCCGGCAACCCAAACCGAGTCACCGGAAGTACAAAAATATTTTGTTTTATTTCACTGTCCACTTGACGGGGAGCAGTTCAAAACTCTGCGGGTGTTTGATTGCATATCATTCGGAAAGGCCGGAGAAATGGAGCTGATACAGCTCCTGGGCCTGCTTGCTCAGCTGCGCGGTATAGCGGTCATAGGCCTCCATCAGGCTGCGGCCCTTTTCCGTCAGCTCCGTGCCGCTGCCTTCAGGACCGCCCCGGATCCGTCGAACCAGGGGAAAGCCCAGCTCGTCCTCCACCTGGTTCAACAGCTTCCAGGCGGCGGAGTAGGACATCTGCATCAGGCTGCAGGCGTCCAGCACCGAGCGGGTGCTGTCCACCAGATGCAGCAGCATACGCATGCGGCTGTCGAAGATCTGGGCGCCGTTGGTCAGGGCTACCTCCACGCAGGGGCGGAAGAGCTGGCGGTCATGGAGCCGGATCAGTTCGCGGCGGTGGCCCATCTCGCCGCTGCGGATCAGGATGCCCGAGTCGCGGACGGCAGGACAGCTCCGCTCCAGGCTCCCGGAGTCCAGAAAAGCGTCGAGGGGCTGACTGCCGCTGAGGTAGGCGTCCACGGCGCTGCTGCGCAGCAGGACGGGCCAGCCGTGCATCCGGCTGCATACCGGGACGGCGATGGGGGAGTCGGTCCCGAGCAGGACTGCCAGAGAGCTGGGGAGAAACAGCGGCGTATCGCCGGGAACTACAAAGACTTGGTCGAATTTGTCCCGCAGGAAGGATAGTCCCTGCCGGACGCCGTCGTCAAAGGATGCCGTGGCGGCGCAGCGCAGGAAGATGACGCCGTCCTGAACGAAGGCCCGCTCGGCCTTCTTGTCCTCCGGGCCGACCACAAGTCCGGTGAGCATGACGCCGCAGCGCTGGAAGGCGGCGATCATCCGCTGTCCGGCATGGATTGCGCCGACCTGCTCCGACAGGGCACGGATGCCGCTGATCCGGGGCAGTCCCGTGGTCACGATCAATGCAGCGGTCTTCATGGCGTCACCTCCCAACATTTTGTTCAGACCAGATCGATGGTCTCAAATTCCTGGTTCAGCAAGTCAAAACAGCTTATGCTCCCGGTCTTCACCGGCCTGCCCGCCAGAAGTCTGACGCAGAGCGAGGCCTGCATGGCGGCACAGAGGGCCGGGGTGAAGCTGAGGACGCTCCTGTCCTTCAGCTCGATGCCCTCCGGGAAAAGGGTTTCGATCAGGTGGTCCCCCGGCATGGAGACGGCGGCCTGGGCCACCCAGCCGGAGATCCCGCCGAAGATCAGGGGGATCTGAAGTCCGTCGCAGGCCCGCGCCAGAGTGTGCCGGGCTTCGATGCTGTCCAGGGCGTCCACAACGGCGTCGCAGCCGGCGACCAGCTCCCGGGCGTTGTGTTCATCCAGATAGACGCAGCGGGCCTCCACCCGGATGCCGGGATCGATGGCCTTCACCCGCTCTGCGGCGGCCTGGGCCTTGGGGGTGCCCAGGGTGTCCATGGTGGACAGCAGCTGGCGGTTCAGATTGCTCTGCTCGAATACATCTCCGTCGACGGCCCGGATGGTCCCAACGCCGACCCGGCAGAGCAGCTCGATGAGGTGTCCTCCCAGACCGCCGCAGCCGATGACGGCCACGGTCTTTCCGGCCAGGAGGGCCTGCTCCTCCCGGGAGAGGGCCGGGATGTTTCGGCTGTGTCGCAGCTCCATATCAGCCGCCTCCCACGGCGGGGAAGAGGGAGACAATGTCCCCGTCTTTGACGGCAGTTTCGGGCTTTTGGTGGAAGCCGTTGATCAGCAGGATGTTGACCTCCTTCCGGTCAATGGAAAGGCGGTCCATGATGTCCTGAACGGTGGAGATGGAATCGGGTTCCATCTGGTAGATCTTCTGTCTGCCCTGACGCAGACCGGCAAATAAG
>JAFQSI010000311.1 GCA_017409645.1 Oscillospiraceae bacterium
AGAAGGACATCAGAGTCGAAATCTGCTCCAAGTGCCACCCTTTCTATACCGGCAAGCAGAAGCTGGTTGACACCGGTGGACGTGTTGATCGTTTCAACAAGCGTTTTGGCCTGAAGTAAGCACGCAAAGCCCGCACTGCGATGACGTAGTGCGGGCTTTTTGTATTCTTTTGCGAGTAGGAGAGAGAAAATGAACAGCTATCGTGAATTACCGCAGAGCTATCGGCAGATTATGACCATCGACCTGCAAAAGAATAAAAAACTGGCGTTGCTGGTCAACGGCTTGGCGCTGGTTATTGCCGCAGGGATGATTGCTGTTGTACTGCCACTGGTGCCTGTTTTGCGTTTCCTGGAGGATGATGTGCCGGTCAAGTTGGCTGGGATGTATGGTGGAATGATCCTCTACATTATCCTCCATGAAGCGGTCCACGGAATTGTAATGCGACGGTTCAGCGACGCGAAGGTCCGATTTGGCTTCACTGGTCTGTACGCCTTCGCCGGAAGCGACGCATACTATTGCCGGAAGCACTATATCATGATCGCTCTTGCGCCCATTGTGGTGTGGGGGATCGTGCTGGGTATTGTGAATGTGCTGGTACCGCAGGATTGGTTCTATGTGGTATATATGATCCAGATGACCAATATTTCCGGCGCGGCAGGTGATCTGTATGTGAGCTGGAAAATGAACCGGCTTCCAGAGGATATTCTGATTCAGGATTCCGGCGTTGCGATGACTGTTTACAGCGCAGAAGGTTGATTTTGCAGAGAATGAGGTAACTATGGAACGAAATTTTGACGAACACATTATGGAGCGGGCGGTGCTGGTGGGTCTGAATGCCGACTGCTTCAAGCTCCATGAGACGGCCACCGAGGAGACGCTGGAGGAGCTGGAGGCCCTGCTGGAGACGGCCGGCGGAGAATGTACCGCCAAGGTCCTGCAAAACCGCCACACCCCCGACGCCCACTCCTTCATCGGCGAGGGCAAGGCCGCCGAGGTCCGGCTGCTGATCGAGGCCACCGGCTCCACCATGGCCATTTTTGACAACGAGCTGTCCGCCGGTCAGATCCGGGCCCTGGAGGAGATTTTGGGCGTCACGGTCCTGGACCGGAGCGCCCTGATCCTGGACATCTTTGCCCAGCGGGCGAAGACGCGGGAGGGCCGCCTGCAGGTCGAGCTGGCCCAGTACAAGTATCTGCTGCCCCGGCTTTCCGGCATGGGCACCAGCCTGAGCCGCCAGGGCGGCGGCATCGGCACCCGCGGCCCCGGCGAAACCAAGCTGGAATCTGACCGCCGTCACATCCGGGAGCGGATCAACCGCCTGGAGCAGGAATTAAAGCAGGTCCGGCAGGTCCGGTCCGTCCAGCGGGAGCGTCGGATGAAAAATTCCGTCCCCGTGGTGGCCATCGTGGGCTATACCAACGCGGGTAAGTCCACGCTGCTCAATCAGCTCACCGGCGCGGGCATCCCCGCCAACAACCGGCTCTTCGACACCCTGGACACCACATCCCGGCAGCTGACCGTGTCCGACAATCTGGATGTGATCCTCAGCGACACCGTCGGCTTCATCGCCAAGCTGCCCCACCATCTGGTGGACGCCTTCCGGGCGACGCTGGAGGAGCTGGAATATGCCGATGTGCTGCTGCACGTCATCGATTCCGCCGATCCCCACCGGGAGGAGCATATCGCCGTGGTGGAGCGGCTGATCCGTCAGCTGGCGAAGGAGGGCACGCCCGTCATCTCCGCCTACAACAAGGCGGACCTGGTGGAGCCCACCGAGATCCCCATCGGCGAAGATGTGGTTGCAATTTCCGCCCGGACAGGCGATAATATGACTGGTCTTCTGAAGGCCATCGAGAAGGCCCTGGACCAGGGACTGCACCACATTCTCGTGTGCCTGCCCTATTCCATGGGCGGCATGGTGGACACCCTCCACTCCGGCGCCCAGGTCAAGAGCGTGGACTATACCGCCGACGGCATCGAGATCGAGACGGTGGTGGACGAGATCCTGTACGGAAGACTGAAGAAGTATATCATCGAGGAGCTTTAAGCATGGAAGAATATCTGGTGCCCACCGATTTCGGTGAGGATGAATTTTATGAGAAAAAATCCCATTTCATCGGCAGACTCTGGCCCGTGGAGACGGAGGAGGCGGCACTGGAACGCATCCAGCAGATGAAAAAGCAGCACTACGACGCGACCCACAACTGCTGGGCCTATATCATCAAAGACGGTGCGGTGCGCTTTTCCGACGACGGCGAGCCCGGCGGCACCGCGGGCATGCCCATGCTCCAGGTGTTGCAGCGGGAGGGACTCTACAACTGCGTCTGCGTGGTGACGCGCTATTTCGGCGGCATCCTGCTGGGCGCGGGCGGTCTGGTCCGGGCCTATACCAAGGGCGCGAAGATCGCCGTGGACGCCGCGGGAAAATCCATGAAGCGGGTCTGGTCCTGTCTTTACGTTCCCTGCCCCTATACCTTTTATGAGCGGGTGAAGCTGGAGGTGGCCGCCTGGGGCGGCATCATCCGCTCCACCGAATTCGGCGCGGAGGTGGAGCTGGAGATCCTGGTCCCCGAAGCCCAGGCCCAGCCCTTCCTGGACCGGCTCATCGACATGTCCGCCGCCAACGTCGAGGGCATGGAGACGGGCAAGGAGTACCGGGCGTTCCCCGTGGAATAAGTGCTGAGTGCTGAGTTCTGAGTTCTGAGTTCTGAGTACTGCGTTGCTCGGTTATTTTTCGAATTATTTATCCCTGTGGACTGGTATGTTCAACGGGGATATGATATAATAACTTAATTGCGGAGGAAGGAAAGTCATGAAGCTGGAGTTTCTGAAGGAGCGCTATCCGGATCTGCCCATCGACTTTTTTGCAGACGAGGAAGGGGAATGGGCCCACATCCATCCGATGCAGGGCAAGCCGCTTTACGTGGGGTACATCCCGGACGACTGGACGCCCTTTTCCTTCCGCTTCGGTATGACCCATGGTCACGAATGTGACGAGGAGGGCGTGCTGGAACAGCTCGACGGCTATATCTCCGGACGGGATGCATCCGTAGAGTTTTATCAGGACGGCAAGCCCCGCTTCGGCGGGATCATCGACCCGTCGGTCATTTGGGGCCGGGATTTTGAGGCACTGTGCCGCTGGTTCAAATGCACCTACAGTGTCTTCCGGGGACTGGAATTCATCCTGGAAGCCTGGGACCCGGCAAAATGCTGCCGCGGCCGTTTCGAACGGAACGCAGAGGGCAAGCCCACGATCGTGATCGACTAAATCATGCACAATTACAAAAAGGGGAGGGAGAAAAATGGCATTTCCACCATCATTCATCGACGAGCTGGTGGCTCGCAATCCAATTGAAGATGTGGTGGGGCACTATGTCTCCCTGAAGCGCAGCGGCGGAAATCTGTTCGGCCTGTGCCCCTTTCATGGGGAGAAGACCGCCTCCTTCTCCGTGTCTCCGGACAAGGGCATCTACTACTGCTTCGGCTGTCACAAGGGCGGCGGCGTCATCAATTTCCAGATGGAGATCGAGGGCCTGAGCTACCCGGACGCGGTCCGGGCCCTGGCCAAGCGGGTGGGCATGCAGGTGCCGGAGGACGAGCAGTACCAGTCCCGCTACCGGGCCCAGGAGCGCCTGTGGGCGCTCAGCAAGGAGGCCGCCCGGTTCTTCTACTCCAAGCTCTACGCCCCCGAGGGCGCGGAAGCTCTGGCCTATGCCCGGGGCCGCGGGATGACCAAATCGACCCTGACCACCTTCGGCATCGGCTACGCCCCCAACACCTGGGACTCCCTGGTGAAGGCCATGAAGGCCAAAGGCTACACCGAGCAGGAGCTGATCGATTCGGGCCTTGCGACCAAGTCCCAGAAAAACGGCAATATCTACGACCGGTTCCGGGACCGGCTGATGTTCCCCATCATTGACGTCCGGGGCAACATCATCGGCTTCGGCGGCCGTATCATGAATAACAACGACCCCAACGCGGCGAAATATCTCAATTCGCCGGAGACGCTGATCTTCAACAAGCGGAAGAACTTATTCGGCCTGAATCTGGCGAAGAAGACCAAGCTGGGCTATCTGATCCTGGTGGAGGGCTACATGGACGCCATCGCACTGCACCAGTACGGCTTTGACTGTGCGGTGGCCTCCCTGGGCACCTCCTTGACCGAGGAGCATGCGGCCCTGCTGACCCGCTACACGGATCAGGTGGTGCTGATCTACGACGGCGACGAGGCCGGACAGCGGGCAACCCGCCGGGCCATCCCGATCCTCGAGAAGGCGGGCTTGCAGGTGAAGGTCCTGAAAATGAAGGACGCCAAGGACCCCGACGAATTTTTGAAGAAATTCGGCGCGGACAAGTTCAAGGTCCTGCTCGAGGACGCTTCGAATCGTGTGGAATACCAGCTGAACGCCATCCGGCGCAAGTACGACCTGCGGCTCGACGAGGAGCGGATCAAGTTTGTGCAGGAGTCCGCGGAGCTGATCTCCACCCTGGGCAGCTCCGTCCAGCGGGAGGTCTACGGCCACCGGGTGGCCGAGGAGGGCAAGATCAGCTTTGAGGCCATGCAGATGGAGGTAAACAAGGCCTTCAAAAACCGCATGCGCCGGGAGAAACGGGCCCAGGAGAAGATCGACCTGTCGCCTGCCC
>JAFQSI010000312.1 GCA_017409645.1 Oscillospiraceae bacterium
ACCTGGGCTACACCCGGAGCTTCACCATCTACGACACCGCCGACTCCGAGAAGGTGATGAAGGATATCATCAAGGACATGGGACTGGATGACAAGACCTTCCCGGCGAAGCTGGTGCTGTCCGTCATCTCCCGGCAGAAGGACCGGATGATCTCCCCCGAGGAGTGCGCGGCCCAGGCCAAGGAGCAGAATGACATCCGCATGACCCAGATCGCCAAGTGCTACCGCCGCTATCAGGCCCGGCTGAAGGAGAACGACGCCGTCGATTTTGACGACATCATCTACCTGACGGTGAAGCTTTTGCAGGAGAACGAGGCCATCCGGACCCATTATCAGAGAAAATTCCGCTATGTCCTGGTGGACGAGTATCAGGACACCAATAATATGCAGTATCTGCTGACCAGCCTTCTGGCGGGCGGGTACGAAAATCTGTGCGTGGTGGGCGATGACGATCAGTCCATCTACCGGTTCCGGGGCGCCACCATCGAGAACATCCTGAATTTTGAAAATCAGTACAAGGGGGCGCGGACCATCCGTCTGGAGCAGAATTACCGCTCCACCCAGTCCATCCTGAACGCCGCCAACGCGGTCATCGCCAACAACCACGGCCGCAAGGGCAAGACCCTGTGGACCTCCAACGGCTCCGGCGACCCGGTGACGGTCTACACTGCCGCCGACGGCACCGAGGAGGCCAACTACGTTTCGGGCCGTATTCTGGCGCTGTCCCGGACCTCCGGCTTCAAAAACTGCGCCGTCCTCTACCGGACCAACGCCCAAAGTAACGCCATCGAGTATTCCTTCAAGCGAAACGGAATTCCCTACCGCATCATCGGCGGCACCAGGTTTTTCGACCGGGCCGAGGTCAAGGATATGCTGGCCTACCTGACCGTCATCCACAACCGCAATGACGATCTGAGGTTGAACCGGATCATCAATACCCCCGCCCGGGGCCTGGGCCCCAAGGCTCTGGAGACTGCCCAGCGGCTGGCCCGGGCAGAGGGAAAGAGCCTCTATCAGGTCATTGAAAAGCCCCAGGACTACGCGCCCCTGGAAAAGCCCGCGCCGAAGATGCGCGCCTTTACGGAGATGATCGAGTCCCTGGCAGAGCTGCTGGATACGGGCATCAGCCTGTGCGACTTCTACGAGGAGGTCCTGATCCGGACCGGCTACGTGGATATGCTCAAGGCCAAGCCCACCGAGGAGAACCAGACCCGGCTGGAGAACGTCCGGGAGCTGAAATCCAGCATCAACAGCTACGTCGAGAATGCGGATTCTCCCTCGCTGGCGGGCTTTTTGGAGGAGATCGCCCTCTACACCGACATCGAGCAGTATGACGCCGGAGCGGACGCCGCTGTGATGATGACCATCCACTCGGCCAAGGGCCTGGAATTCGACCATGTATTCCTGGTGGGCTTCGAGGATGGCTTATTCCCGGGCCTTAGGTCCATCGGCGACGCCGAGGAGATGGAGGAGGAGCGGCGGCTGGCCTACGTGGCCATCACCCGGGCGAAAAAGACCCTGGACATCTGCCACGCCCGACAGCGGATGCTCTACGGCCGGACCAATTCGGCCCTCGCCTCCCGGTTCCTCAAGGAGATCCCCGAGGAGTACATCCAGCGCAAGGGCGGCAGCAGGCTCCAGCCGGAGCGGCCCAGCTACGGCAGCTACGGAGCCGGTCCCTACGGCGGCTCCCGGCCCCTCAGCCCCCAGAACGAAGCCAGACGGGAGCAGATCCGGCGGAGCCAGAAAAGCAGCCTGACCGCCGCTGCGGCCGCCGCACCGGTTCGTCTGGAGCTGCACAAGGGCGATATGGTCCAGCACAGGGCCTTCGGCCGTGGGTTGGTCCTGACTGCCACGAAAATGGGCAACGATGTGCTGCTGGAGATCGCCTTCGACGGCGTGGGTACCAAGAAGGTCTTCGCCAATACCGCATCTGCCCACATGAAGAAGCTGTAAACGGCATATGCTTCCCCGGAGGGGATGCCATGCGCAGACGGAAACGACATTGGAAGCTGTCCCTGCTACTGCTGCTGGCGCTGGTCATCTGGGCATTTGCGGCGCTGCGGGCCAGGCTTTGGCCGGTGGTCCGGAGCCTGGCCCAGACCCAGGTCATCAACACCGCGTCGGATCTGATCAACGACGCGATCCTGGAGCAGATCATGGAGGGGCAGATCCAGTATGACCGGATTGTCTATTTTGAAAAGGACCTCAACGGGCGCATCACCGCCCTGAAGACCAACATGGCCGAGGTCAACCGCTTAAAAACCGAGACGCTGAACATCATCAACGATGAGATCATGGCAGAGGATACGGAGCATCTGGGGGTATCCCTGGGCAGCCTGATCCTGCCGGAATTTTTCTCTGGCAAGGGTCCCAGCATCCCGGTGCGGATCCTGTCCATCCGCAATTCCGACGCCAGCTTTCAAAGTGAATTTACCGAAGCCGGCATCAACCAGACCCTGCAGAAGCTTCGGATGGACGTCATCCTGGACGTGACCATCCTGGTGCTGGGGCAGACGGAGACCTTTACGGTGGCAAGTCAGATGGTGGTTGCCGAAACGATCATCGTGGGGGACGTCCCCGCGACCTATTTACAGACAGGAGGGTACCATGGAACCCAAAGAGAGAATCCGGGAGCTGACGGAGCTTCTGAATGACGCAAATACGAAATATTATGTTCTGGACGCCCCCGAGATGCCGGACTTTATGTACGATCAGTATCTCCGGGAGCTGGAGGATTTGGAGAAACAGCATCCTGAGCTTGCCCTGCCCGATTCCCCCACGAAGCGGGTGGGCGGCGAAGCTCTGAGCCAGTTCGAAAAGGTGCAGCATCCTGTGCCGCTGATGAGCCTGCAGGATGTGTTCTCCACCGGGGAGCTGCAGGAGTTCCTGGACAAGATGAAGGAAGCATATCCTTCCGCGGAATTCTCCGTGGAGCCGAAGATCGACGGCCTGTCCGTGGCTCTGGAATATGAAAACGGCACCTTTGTCCGTGGCGCCACCCGTGGTGATGGTCAGGTGGGCGAGGATGTGACGGAGAATCTGAAGACCATCCGTTCCATCCCCATGACCATCCCCGATGCGCCGGCCCGGCTCATCGTCCGGGGCGAGGTGTTCATGCCGAAGAAGGTCTTCGAAGAGCTGAACGAGAAGCGGGAGGAGGAGGGCAAGGCCCTCTTCGCCAATCCCCGGAACGCCGCCGCCGGCTCTCTGCGGCAGCTCGACCCCAAGATCGCCGCCAAGCGGAAGCTGGATATCCTTGTTTTCAACGTCCAGCTCATCGAGGGCGTGGAGTTTGCCACCCACGAGGAGTCCCTGAAATATCTCAAGGACCGGAAATTCAAGGTTGTCGGGGCAAAGTTCTACTCCGATGCCGCAAAGGTCATCAGACGGATCGACGAGATCAACGACACCCGTCAGAAGCTGACCTTCGACATCGACGGCGCGGTTGTGAAGCTCAATGATCTGTCCCAGCGGGAGCGCCTGGGGGCCACCTCCAAATTCCCCAAGTGGGCCGCCGCCTACAAGTATCCCCCGGAGATCAAGGAGACGGTCGTCGAGGACATCGTCATCCAGGTGGGCCGCACCGGCGTGCTGACGCCGAAAGCCGTGGTCCGCCCGGTGCGCCTGGCGGGCACCACCGTCACCAATGCCACGCTCCACAACCAGGATTTCATCACCAGCCTGGGCCTTTCCATCGGCGACACCGTCAAAATTCGGAAGGCCGGCGAGATCATCCCGGAGATCCTGGAGGTGTCAAAGCACGAAAATAGAGCGGAGATCTACAAAATCCCCTCTGTTTGCCCTGTGTGTGGAGCGTCAGTGGAGCGGGACGCCGACGGAGCCTTCCTCCGCTGCACCGGCGCGGCCTGTCCGGCCCAGCTCAGCCGCTCCCTGGCCCATTTCGTCAGCCGGGACGCCATGGACATTGACGGTCTGGGCAAAAACATCGTCGAGGCCCTGATCGACAAGGGCTTCGTCAGGACTCCCGCGGACCTGTACTACCTGACACTGGACGAAATGAAGCAGCTCTGGTCCAAGGGCGACACCCAGGCGAAGAAGCTGCTCAAGGCCATTGAAGAAAGCAAGGGCCGGGATCTGAGCCGTCTGATCTTCGCTCTGGGCATCCGGCAGGTGGGTGCCAAGGCGGGCAAGACCCTGGCCGCCCATTTCGGCACCCTGGACGCCCTGATGGCGGCATCCCTGGAGGAGCTGACGAATGTGGACGACGTGGGCGAGGTCACTGCGCAGAATATCCGCGACTGGTTCGCTCAGTCCAGTGCCCGGGAGATGATCGAGCGGCTCCGCTCTGCGGGCGTCAATTTCGAGAACCAGAGAGTGGTGTCTGATGCCCGTTTCGCCGGGATGACCTTCGTGCTGACTGGCGCGCTGACCAAGTTCACCCGGGACCGGGCCACCGAGCAGATCGAGCTGTACGGCGGCAAGGCCAGCGGCAGTGTTTCCAGGAAGACCACCTATGTGGTCGTCGGCGAAAACGCAGGAAGCAAGGAGCGCAAGGCCCGGGAGCTGGGGATCCCCATTCTGAGCGAGGACGATTTCCTGGCGATGATCCAATAAACAGAACGCACCGCTGTTCCGTCGAACAGCGGTGTGTTTTCACGTTATTTCGGATCTTTCATCCAGAAATCCCAATAACCGGTCTGCTGGAGCGTGATCTCCTCGCCGGGATAATAATCGGCAGTCGACCAACAGATGATCGGTTCGTTTCCGTCGGGGACGGTGTTGACATAGCAAACACCGATGCTCCCGTCTTCACGATAATCATAGGTCCAGCGCAGGATCTGTCCTCCGGAGCAGGCATACTCCGCAGTTGGGTGTCCGTTCCGCCAATGGGTCACATAGGTGTAGGTCAGATAGGGCGTCCCGTCCTCAAAGAATGGGAACATATACCGCACCCCGTCAATTTCCTGCCCGAGGTGTACCACATCGATCTCGCCGTCCGTGTATTTATCGACACGCAGCAGCTTGCCGTCCCTTCGCACAAGACGGATGTAGTGCTTCGTGCCTTTTCTCAATTGGGGTTGTTCTTTCGCTTTGCGCTTTTGGCAGTCATATGCAAAGCAGATACCTTCTGAAAGCCCGTTGCCCAGGGTTCCGGGACGCACACGATGGTAGGTGATCGTACACCCATTCTCATCAGGCGGAGTCCATTTTGCCTGGGCAGAGAGCATATTGATCTCGTCCCTGCGGCGGCGCAGCTCGTTCATATCGATGTCCATAGGAAAACTCCTATCTTTCATTTCTGCTGATATTGTAACAGAATCACCCTGGAAGTCAAGAAAAACGCCCGGAAATTCCGGGCGTTTTTTGCATCAGAAGGGGATATCGATATCATCGTCAGGCACAGGCTCGTCGGGCTGCGTGACGATGGTCTGGCCCTGCTTCATCTGCTCCCACTGCTCCTTGGTCACCAGGATCTGGCGGGGCTTGGAGCCGACGAAGGGACCGACGATGCCCATCTCCTCCATCTCGTCCACGATCCGGGCGGCCCGGGCGTAGCCCAGCTTCAGGCGGCGCTGGAGGAGGGAGACGGAGGCCTGCTTCGTCTCCAGGATCACATCCACGGCGTCGGGCAGCATCTCGTCGTGGGCAAGCTCCTCGGCGCTGGGATCGGGATCGGCGGCTGTGGCGTGGGCACCCTTGGTGCCGGTCTGCTCGGCCTTGCGCTCGATGTCGTCCATGACCGCCTGGTCATAGGTGGAGGAGAAATGCTCCTTGACGTAGCCCGCCACGGCCTCGACCTCGGCGTCGGTGACGAAGCAGCCCTGGACGCGCTGGGGCTTGCCGGAGCCGATGGGGGAGTAGAGCATGTCGCCCTTGCCCACCAGCTTCTCCGCACCCTGGGTGTCCAGAATGATCCGGGATTCCATGGCGGAGGCCACGGCGAAGGCGATGCGGGAGGGGATGTTGGCCTTCATCAGGCCGGTGATGACGTCCGCGGAGGGACGCTGGGTGGCGATGATCAGGTGGATACCGGCGGCACGGCCCATCTGGGCGATGCGGCAGATGGATTCTTCGACTTCCTTGGCGGCGACCAGCATCAGGTCAGCCAGCTCGTCGATGATGACCACCACCTGGGGCAGCTTCTCGCCCTCGATCTCGCCGCCGTCGATCATGGAGTTGTAGCTCTCCAGATCTCTTACGCCCGCGTCGGACATGCTCCGGTAGCGGCGCATCATCTCGGTGACGGCCCACTGGAGGGATCCGGCAGCCTTTTTCGGGTCCGTGACCACGGGGATCAGCAGATGGGGGATGCCGTTGTAGATGCCCAGCTCGACCATCTTGGGGTCGACCATGATGAGCTTGACGTCCTCGGGGCTGGCCTTGTACAGCAGGGAAATGATGATGGAGTTCATGCAGACGGACTTACCGGAGCCGGTGGTGCCCGCGATGAGCATGTGGGGGAACTTGGCGATGTTGCCGATGATGCAGCTGCCGCCGATATCCTTGCCCACGGCGATGGAGGAGCGGCTCCTGGCCCGATGGAATTCGGGGGAGTCGATGACCTCCCGGAGGGAGACGTTGGTGACGGTCTGATTGGGGACCTCGATGCCCACCACGCTGATCTTGCCGGGCACGGGGGCGATGCGGACGCCGCTGGCGCCCAGGCTCAGGGCGATGTCATCGGCGCAGGAGGTCAGCTTGTTCAGACGGACGCCCTTTTCCAGCTCCACCTCGTAGCGGGTGACGCTGGGGCCCCGGGTCACGTTGGAGATGTGGGCCTCGATCTTGAAGGAGGCCAGCGTCTCGTTGAGGCGGAAGGTGTTCTCCTTCATCTCGGCGGTGCCGTCTGCGGCCCGGCCCCGGGGGAGCTTCAGCAGATCGATGGGGGGGAAGATGTATTCGGGCTTGGGCGCAGCCTTGGCGGCGGCGATCTCCTGCTCCACCTGGGCGGCCTCCTGGGCAGCCTCCTGGGCGGTGACTTTTTTCTTGATATCGACCGCCGGCTGCTGGATGGCAGGCTCCGGGATGATCTCCGTCTCCGCGGGAACAACCGGGGCGGGCTCGGGAGCATCCGTCTCCTCAAAGCGGTCCTCCAGCTCCGGGGCCATCTGATGGATCATCCGGGCGGCCTTTTCCCGCAGAGTGGGCTCAGCAGGCTCCAGGAGCTTCTGCTCCTGACGCTCGGTGCGCCTGGAGGCGATGTTGTCCCACAGCCGGGTCCAGGGACCGGTCTCATCATCCTCATCCTCGTCGGTCAGGTCCTCATATTCCTCAGCCTCCCGCTCTGCTCTGCGCTCTGCGATCCAGCCCACCAGGCGCATCCAGCCCTTTTTGCAGTAGCCCACGATGTCCAGCCGGGCACCGATCATCAGACACACAATGGCGAGGATCAGCATGGCGCTGAAGGTGAAGAATCGGCCAAAGCCGGTGGCCAGCACATCGGTGACGAAGCCGCAGATGACGCCGCCGGACAGGCCCAGTCTGCCGGTGCGGTACAGCTCGCCGAAGCGGGCCAGCCCGCCCATGGTCATCTCCGGCTTGGCCCACAGATGGGACAGACAGCCGAAGAGGAACACGAAGCCGAGGATGCTGAAGCTGCGGCCCCGGACCAGCTGGTTGCGGCTGCTGAGCTGGATGTAGATCAGGTAGCACAGCGCCGGGATGGACACATAATACACGTTACGGCCGAACAATCCGGAAACCACGGAAACGAACCACTGCAGGATCACACCGTCATCGGTGAAAAGAACGCTGACGAAGATCAGCAGCAGCAGCGCGCAGACACCCGCAAAGGCGTAGCGCAGGGGAAAGGCGGCATCGCCGCGCAGGACGGATCTGGGATCTTTTTTCATTTCTTCCTTTTTGAGCTGGAGCGCAGATTTTTCAGTGCGCTGTCCCTTTCGGGGCTGCTCCTCCACAGTTACTTTTTTGTGTTTTTTCGGCTCAGCGGCCTGCTGGGCCTTGGTCAGCTTGTTGTCAGCCATGGAAATACCTCCGAATCAGACCAGCAGGAACAGCAGCATGCACAGCAGCGCCTGTCCCCAATTGTAGTAGCAGAATCCGCCGAGGCTGATGCTGCCCGGGCGGGACATGGAACGGATGAGCTGGATCGCGGCATAGGTACCGACAGCGGCGGCAGCCGCACCGATCCCGGCGGAAAGCAGCTCAGGAAGGGCAACCGACCAGCCGGTTTGGGCCAGAGCGATCAGCTCCGTGACCATGGCGGTCGCATGTCTGACCGCCGCAAGGGTCCAGGCGATCCGCAGGGCGTAGCTGCGCGAGGCACCGAGCATGGAGCCAATGCAGGCACACGAGCCCACCAGGGAGATACCAGGCACGGCAGCGGCCAGGGCGCCGACGCCGATGATGGCGCCGTCCGCGGCGGACATATGCCGCCCGTCCTTGTTGGCGGTGCGCATCCGGGTGGACAGCCACTGCAGCAGGCCGCTCAGAAGCAGCGCAGCTGCGAGCAGATACAGCTTCTGCCCGATCCCAGCCAGCAGCCCGGAGAGGAGCTGCCCGAGGATGGTCAGCACCACGGCGAAGCGCAGCAGCCGGAGCGTTCCGGCGTTATTGAGACTGGGGTGGCTCGTCCGGCGGCGGGCCGGGGTACGAAGCTGGCGGGCAGTGCGCATGAGCCTGCGCAGCTCCAGGGAGCCGAAGGAAAGCATGATGATCAGCGATGCGGTATGTACAGCCAGCCGGAACATCACGCCCTCGGAGGGAATTCCGAAAAAGCGCAGCAGCAGCGCACGGTGGGCGTCCACGGACAGGGGCATCGGGCCGCAGATCCCGCCGACAAAGCCCATCATGGCGCTTTGGATCCAATTCATTTGATAATTCCTCCAGGAAAACGATTTCTTTACTCGTTATCATACCATAATGTCCATGTTTTGTCCAATCTTTTTTCTTGTTCCAAATACTTGCAGAAACACCCGGATGCAACCGATAGTTGACATCGAAATGGACAAAAAAGTTCGGCAGCTCTGCCGGATGGACAGAGCTGCCGCGGATCATTCACGATTTGAGATCATCCGGTGCAGACATTGGAGCGCATCGCTCAGGCCGCCCAGCTCATCGATGAGCCCAATCTGCACCGCCTCCTTGCCGTAGACGATGGTGCCCACATCCGTGGCAAGCTCCCCGGTGCGCATCATCAGCTCCAGAAAGCGCTCCCGGTCCACCCGGGAATTGGTGGTGACGAAGTCAGCGATCTGCTCCTGGATCCGCTCGAAATAGCGGAAGGTCTGGGGCGCGCCCACCACCAGACCGGTCATCCGCACCGGGTGGACCGTCATGGAGGCCGTCGGTGTGATGAACGAATGCTTGGTGCAGACCGCCAGGGGGATACCGATGGAGTGGCCGCCCCCCAGCACCAAAGATACCGTGGGCTTTTTCATACCGGAGATCATCTCCGCGATGGCCAGCCCCGCCTCGATGTCACCGCCGACGGTGTTCAGCAGAAGCAGCAGCCCGTCGATCTCGTCGCTCTCCTCGATGTTGGCAAGCAGCGGCAGGATGTGTTCGTATTTGGTGGTCTTGGCGTTCTCCGGCAGGACCTGGTGGCCCTCCACCTGGCCGATGATGGTCAGGGTGTAGATGCTGCCGAGCTTGGACGCCGTCAGGTCCGCCCCCAGCTCCTTCAGCTTTTCAAGTTCCTTGTCCTGATTATCTTCCATGGATCATACCTCCCGATTTTCTGTTAGCTTTTCCGGTTCCCGGCAAAAAATACCCGTTGCATTGGAGGAGAAAATGTCGTATAATACCCACGGTGATACATATGGCGAAGAAAACCAATGCTGTCCGGTTGGTGGAGCAGGCGAAGCTTACCTGTCGGGAGCATTTCTATGAATACGACGAGAACGATCTGAGCGGGCTCCACGCCGCCGAGGCGCTGGGACGGCCGCCCGAGGAAGTCTTCAAGACCTTGGTCGCCCGGGGCGCAAAGACGGGCATCAATGTGTTCTGTATCCCGGTCTGCTGCGAGCTGGACCTGAAGAAGGCGGCAAAGGCGGCAGGGGACAAGAATATGGAGCTGATCCACGTCAAAGAGCTGCTCGGCCTGACCGGCTACATCCGGGGCGGCTGCTCTCCCGTGGGTATGAAGAAGAAATATCCCACCTATTTTGACGAGACTGTAGAGCTTTATGACACCATCGCCGTCTCTGCCGGTGAGCGCGGCCACCAGATGGAGGTGGAGCCCATGGCTCTGGCGGAGCTGGTTGGTGCGGTCCTGGCGGATCTAACTGTGTAAATTACCATTAAAGGAGAAAATAACTATGTACGAATACAAGACCAGCGGCACCTGCTCCCAGCGTATCCTGTTCGACGTGGTGGACGGCAAGGTCCGGAATGTTCAGTTCATCGGCGGCTGCAACGGCAACCTGAAGGGCATCGCCTCCCTCGTGGAGGGCATGGACGCCGACGCCGTCATCGAGCGCTGCCAGGGCATCACCTGCGGCATGAAGCGCACCTCCTGCCCCGATCAGCTGGCCCAGGCCCTGATAGCCGCCAAGAACGCCTGATCAAACGAAAAAGCAGGTCTGCGGACCTGCTTTTTCTGCATTCAAGATCTGATGGATGAGAAGAAAGGAGTTCGCTGCTATGACTTTCCGGCAGAATGAGATATTCGTGAAACAGTTTCTGTGGACCTCCGGGATCCTCACCGCCGTGATGGCGGTCCTTTTCCTCCGGGATCGGGCGATGCTGCTGCCGCTGTTGGTGTGTCTCGGTATGCTGCTGGGGCCGGCTGTCCATGTTTGGCGGACAGAGCCGATGGTGACGGTAGATGAATGGGGCGTGGTGTGCGGCGCCCCGGAGCGGCCGGTGTGGTCGTACGCTTGGGCGCAGATCGCCCAGGTTCGCAGGGTCACCCGTTTCACCAGCCCAGCTGCACAGCTGATCCCCATCGAGGAACCACTCCGGGATATCACGTTCCTTGGTTTTCAGTTGAGCCGCAGGGCAAAGACCGCTCTGCGCAAATACTGCCCGGGCTATCGGGAATGATTGAACCGGCACCACTGCGGCGGTGCCGGTTTTTTATCGGTCAAACCGATAATGTTCGGGAGCCACTCCATCGATGCGCAGGACATTCTGGATGGTTTGAACGGATCTCTGCGCGAAGGCCTGGAAAAAAGCGGCAGGGGAGGGGTACTCCGTATCGCCGATGTAGTACCGTTTCTCAAAGAATTCCGGCTTCCTTCGACGGTCATGATCGGAGCTGACACCGATATTTAAGACATTTCCGTCCAAGAGCAGCTCGATCTCCAGAATGTCGTTCTCCGCCATCAGCTTCATGAGAGCAGACATGGCGATCTGCTCCGCTTGAGATGCATCCGGAGATTTCTTCTTCCGAAATGAAAACATCACGCAACCTCCTATCAAAAAATCAGTCCGATCAGTAGCCCCAGTACAAACCCCAGTCCGCCCACCAGCCAGTAGTCGATGGGATTTTTCTTCACGGGTCTGCGCTTGACATGGCGGATGACCTCCCGGACCACGACCTTTTCCTTTTCCACTGTCTCCACCACGTTCAGGACCACGGACTTCGGTTCGGGCCGGATGCCGGTGGCGAGGTATTCCACCTCCGTTTCCAGAATTTCCGCAAGCTGGATGAGCTTGGCGGTGTCGGGGGAGGAGATGCCCTGTTCCCATTTGCTCACGGCCTGCCGCGAGACATTCAGTCGCCGGGCCAGCTCCGTCTGAGAGATGCTCCGCTCTTTCCGGAGGGAGATGATCCGTTCTCCTAAATTCAAAACATTTCACCTGATTTCTATGTCAACTATCAGTTGCATCAAGGGGATATCCAAATTATTCGTCGTTGTTTTTCAGGTCCAGGCGGGCGATGGGATTGGCCTCGGCGGCGATCTTCAGCTCCGTGGACTCGATGTGGGTGTAGATCTGTGTGGTGTTCAAATTCTCGTGACCAAGCACATCCTGGACGGTCTTCACATCCACGCCGCCGGAGAGCATCAGGGTGGCGGCGGTGTGGCGGAGCTTGTGGGCAGAGAACTGCTCTGCGTCCAGACCCGCCTGGGTCAGGGCCTTTTTCACCAGCCGGTGGACCGCAGACACGCTGATCCGCTCACCGTTGCGGGAGCCGAAAAGGGCCCGGTTATCGGTAAGCACTTTTTTGTTGCGTTCGACCAGGTAATCGTCGATGGCTTTGCGGCAAGGCGTACCGAAGTAGACGAAGCGCTCCTTGTTGCCCTTGCCGACCACCCGGAGCCGGTCGTCGTAGATGTCGCTGATGTTCAGCCCCACAAGCTCGCTGCGCCGGATGCCGCAGCTGAGGAAGATCATCAGGATCGCGTAGTCACGCTTTTCGTTGGGGCCGGAGACAGCGCTCAGGAGCGCTGCAGACTGCTCCAGCGTCAGATATTTCGGCAGGCTTCGCCGGAGCTTGGGGTATTCCAGATCCGCCACGGGATTTTCCTCGATCTGCTTGGTCCGTACCGTCAGATACTTGTAAAAGGACTTCAGCGCCGAGAGCTTCCTGGCTCTGGAGGATGCACTGATGCCGCGGTCGGCCATCGGCGCGTCCGGGTCCGTGGTCCGGTCATTGGCCAGCCAGGACAGAAACTCATAGACATCCGGGGTCGTGATGCCGGCCACGAAGTCCAGATCCACATCCAGAATGTCCACGGACTCAAAGGGCACGTTCAGGCTCTGGCCGGAACGCATCAGCTTCATGAACCGCAGGAACATCCGCAGGTCCAGATGATACTCCGAGATCGTCCGGGGCGACTGGGCCTTGATCGTTTCATGATAACTCAAAAATTCCCGCACCACCGCGGGGCAATCGGCGTATTTTCGCATAAGGGAGGCCTCCTGGTTCAGAGGCTCCTTTTGACCCAGTCGCTGGGCCAGACTGCTTGACGCATCTCCCCAACGCAACAAAATTAAAATTTTGTTGCGTTGGGGACTGGAGACTCCGGTTTCGAGTATGATAACACAGGGCGACGGTGGGTGTCAAGGTCCTCTGCTGTTTTTGTTGCGTTGGGGCTCTTCTGCCATGCTTCTCGACGATTTTGCAGGGCCATGCTATCATGATCGCAGCTTATCTTTGGAGGTTTCGCCATGCAGTTTTCTGAGCTTGCGGCCGAGCGCTTTCGGTTCTGGAATACGAACACCGTTCTGTTGCGCAGGAAGATGAAATATTGCTCTGAGATTGGAAAAGACCGCCGATTCGGCGGTCTTTTATGGAAAATTGGTGTAATTAGTTCGTGATTTCTGCAAATCGGTACGCTCTGTCAGGCTCGAACGGGATCGGCAGGGCATCGAAGGTGATCTCGATACATCCCTCCTCCAGGTGGGCCTCGTAGGTGCCCTCCAGCGCGTTGGGGCCTTCATCCGGGCAGATCATGCGCCGTCCGTGGTCGATGGCCGCTTCCAGGACTGCCCCGTCCGGGAGCGTCAGGATGGTCCGGTCGCCGAAGGTCAGCGTAATGGACAACTCCTCACAGGCATAGGCTCCTTGCTCCGGGATCGCGGACATTGCTTTCTCACGGGCAGCCCACAACGGAAGGCCGACTGCGGCGATCAGCGCCAGGACCAGTGCTAAGGTCACCAGGATCAAAAGGGGCCCGCGCAATACATGGGGCTTTCGCTCCATCTTACGGCTCCTCCGACAGCTCGCCGTCGTGCAGATAATAGATCCGGCGCTCCCCTGCCCCGTTGGTGAATTCGATGGCAAAGGACCGGGAGGCGTCATCGTAGCCGCCGGTGATCTCAAGGATGTCGTCCTGGCCCAGGGTCAGGGCGGAGAACAGCAGATCCTGGGCGACCGGGGTATCCTCCAGCCACATGACTTCACTGAGCTGGACCTGATGGACTGTGCCCTCCACGCCCACCAGGAGCGTCTGGCCCTCCGGTTCGATGGTGACGGGGATGGCGTTTCGGCCCGCGATATCGTCCCGCAGGAGCAGATCTCCGGGGGTGCCGTCCGGCTCCGCAGGAAGGTATTCCTCCAGCAGGATGCCCTCCAGCGCCCCGTAGGGCAGCTCCACTTTGATGATGCCGGCAGCATAGGGACCCAGCTCGTACTGGTTGTAGAAGATCACCAGACCGACGTCGTTGAGATACCAGTAGGGCGTCATGTTCCCGTAGGACATGGAAACGCTGATGGTGTCGGCATAGTCCGCAAACAGCCCGTTGCCGCCGTCGATGAACGCAAAACGCTCATCCACACCGGAGCGGACCAGGTCCGCCAGCTCTCCGGCTCTGCTGCCGTCGATCACATCCTCCAGCCGCAGCAGCCGCCGATTTTGGATATCCAGATTGTAGGCCGTCTGGACGGAATTGGGATGGCTGCCGCCGGAATAGATGGAACTCAGGCTGATCAGGGACACCACCGTCTCATCGTGCCGGGCCACGCCCAGCTGCTGGTAGTTGGAGTAGCTGTAGAAATACTCGGTGCCGTTGGATTCCACGAATTCCCGCGCGTACTCATGGAGATTGCTGCTGTCCTCTGCGAAATTCCGGAGGATCCCCTCCAGGATCTCCTCGACCCAGGCGCTTCGTCCCTCGTCTGCGGATACAAAGCTGGCCTGTGTCTGGCTTTCGTAGAGCAGCGTCAGGCCGTTGTCGTCCGCTACGGAGTTCGTGTAGGTGTCAAAGAGGAAATACTCCGCTTCGCTGGCTTCGGGGCTGCTTTCCGGATCGGCCGGAATGGCGGATGATCCGGCGACGCTCATTTCCAGATCGGCTTCGTCCGCCTCATACTGGAAGCGGCTCGTCACTGCTGCCTCGGATTTGAATTCGTCCGGTGCTGCAGCGCCGCAGCCTGTGAGAAAAATTGCTGATATTATCAATAAAATCAACTTTTGGAGCATAAAAACCAACTCCTTTCTGGTATTTTTATGATAACACAACAATCAAATGATTGCAATCCAAAGTACGGTAAATTAAGTTCTTAAGTATACGCGATGATGGGCTCCGGGTCCAGCCAGGCCGGACGGTTCGCTTCGGTGAGCTTCTCCTCCTCCCGGAGCAGCCGGATGCCGATGTCTGCGCAGACCAGGCGCTTCATGCAGTTCCCGGCCTGCTGCGTCACCAGACCTCGCTTGACGAAGCCGATGGTGACGGTCAGGTCTGAAGAAACGATGCACTCCCCTGCCCCGGTGTCGCCGTTCATGCCGCTGTTGATATCGGCGCTGATGACACAGGTGCCGGATGCGTTGATTGCCTCGATGGCGGCCCGGTAATGGGGCCGGACCGGGCCCTGGAAGCCGGTGCCCAGAAGGCAGTCGACCACCGTGTCGAAGCCTGTCAGACAGTCGGCCGTGAAGGGTGCGATGGGCAACCCTGCAGCGCGGGCCTTTTCGGCATAATGGGCGCTGTCGGCGGAGAGCCGGTCGCTGAGGGTGAATACCGCGCAGGCAAAGCCCTGCTGCGCCAGGATGCAGGCCAGGGCGAAGCCGTCGCCGCCGTTGTTGCCGGAGCCGCAGACGATGGCGGTCCTCCCCTGCCAGTCATGAGCCCGGAAGATCCCGAGTGCAGCCCGGTGCATCAGGGTCAGGCTTGGAACAAAATGGGCGATGGTGTAGGCGTCAGAGTCGCGCATATTGGCGACGGAAATGCAGTCAAGCATGAAAAAGCTCCTCCTTGAGTTGTTCGGCAAAGCGTCTGTGACCCTCCTCCGTGAAGTGGACGCCGTCATAGGCCATG
>JAFQSI010000313.1 GCA_017409645.1 Oscillospiraceae bacterium
GCCATCTTCAACATCACCTCCAAGGAGCAGGTCATCCTGAACACCTGGTACGGCGGTGAGATGAAGAAGGGCCTGTTCTCCATGATGAACTACTTCCTGCCCCTGAACGGCATGGCCTCCATGCACTGCTCCGCCAACACCGACATGAACGGCGAGAACACCGCTCTGTTCTTCGGCCTGTCCGGCACCGGCAAGACCACCCTGTCCACCGACCCCAAGCGTCTGCTGATCGGCGACGACGAGCATGGCTGGGACGACGAGGGCGTCTTCAACTTCGAGGGCGGCTGCTACGCCAAGGTCATCAACCTGGACGCCGAGTCCGAGCCCGACATCTACAACGCCATCAAGCGCAACGCTCTGCTGGAGAACGTGACCGTCGATGAGAATGGCAAGTGCGACTTCGCCGACGGCTCCGTCACCGAGAACACCCGCGTCTCCTACCCCATCGACCACATCGAGAAGATCGTCCGTCCCGCCTCCAAGGGCCCCGACGCCAAGAACGTCATCTTCCTGTCCGCCGACGCCTTCGGCGTTCTGCCCCCCGTCTCCATCCTGACCCCCGAGCAGACCCAGTACTACTTCCTGTCCGGCTTCACCAGCAAGCTGGCCGGCACCGAGCGCGGCATCACCGAGCCCACCCCCACCTTCTCCGCCTGCTTCGGCCAGGCCTTCCTGGAGCTGCATCCCACCAAGTACGGTGAGGAGCTGGTCAAGAAGATGGAGAAGTCCGGCGCCAAGGCTTACCTGGTCAACACCGGCTGGAACGGCACCGGCAAGCGTATCTCCATCAAGGATACCCGCGGCATCATCGACGCCATCCTGGATGGCTCCATCCTGAAGGCCGAGACCAAGACCATCCCCTACTTCAACCTGGAGGTCCCCACCGCTCTGCCCGGTGTCGACACCAACATCCTGGATCCCCGCAACACCTACGCTGAGGCCGGCATCTGGGAGGAGAAGGCCAAGGACCTGTCCGCTCGCTTCATCAAGAACTTCGTCAAGTACACCGGCAACGACGCCGGCAAGGCTCTGGTCGCCGCTGGTCCCCAGCTGTAATCCGGATCTGACCGTATGAGACATAAGCCCCCGGCCATGCGGCCGGGGGCTTTTTTATGAAAGAACCTGAGAGCCCGCCGCATGTGCGGCGGGCTCAGTGAAATATCAGGTCGTTTGCTCCTCCCGGGTGCTTCTGCGGGTGCCTTTGCGGTCGAAGTGCAGGATCACCAGGGCGTTGATCAGCAGGGTGCTGAGGAACACCAGCAGCAGCTCCGCCACCACGCTGATCAGCGCGGAGAAGAGCATGGCCTCCCAGGCCATATCCCGGTAGCTGTTGCAGATGAAGCTCATGGCCACGGTCATGCCCAGACCCAGGCCGGTCCAGACCAGTCCGGCGGTCTTCTGGGTGAACTGCCAGGCCTCCACGCTGGACATGCCCCAGAAATGGCGGTAGCCGAAGATGTGGTTGGCCTCCGCCGGGGGAGCCAGCAGGTATAAAAGACCCAGTCCCAGCAGACACAGGGGTCCGGCCAGCACCACCACCCGCAGTGCAACATCCAGCTTGTCGAAGATCGCCCACAGATCGGGCAGCAGCGCCGTGGGATCGAAGCCGTCACCCAGCAGCTGTTTGATAAAATCCATCATGTTATTTTTCCTCCAGGATCTTGGTCAGCTCCCGCATGAAGCTGTTGACATCCTTGAACTGGCGGTACACCGAGGCGAAGCGGATGTAGCTGACCTCGTCCAGGGGCTTGAGCCGCTCCATGACCATCTCGCCGATGTCGTTGGTGCTGATCTCCCGCTCCATGGAGTTCATGACGGCCTGCTCGATCTCGTTGGTGATGCGCTCCAGCTCCGCGATGGGCACGGGCCGGTTGATGCAGGAGTGCTGCAGACCGGTCAGGATCTTGCTCTTGTCGAAATTCTGCCGGGAGCCGTCCTTCTTGACCACCACCATGGGCAGGCTCTCGACCATCTCATAGGTGGTGAACCGCCGCTGACAGCCCAGACATTCCCGCCGCCGCCGGATGGACAGATTGTCTTCAGAGTGGCGCGAATCCACCACCTTGCTCTCCTGGAATCCGCAGTAGGGACATTTCATGGGTATCAGCTCCTTCAGTCATATATACCGACATTATAACAGAGGAAATTATCCGTGTAAAGTGGATTTTTCCCTTGTCTTCCGACTGTTTCCGCTGTACAATAAGGAAACAGAATCGTAGGGAACGCCGTCCCCGGCGTTCCCTACACAATAACTCCAATTTGCGCAAAGGAGGACCCGATGAAAAAGCTATCCTACAAAATTCTCTACATCGCCTGGGCGGCGATGTTCGTGCTGACGGCGGCGCTGGGCTTTGCCTTTCCCGGTGACCGGAGCCTGCCGGCCAAGGTGATCTGCACCGTGCTGATGATCCTGTTTTTCCTGCCCCCCTGGGCGGTCCTGGGCCGGGCAAAGGCGGAGGAAAACCGCCACCATATCCGGCTGCTCCGGTGGCTGGCCGTCGGCTCGCTGGTCCTGACGGCGGTGCTGCTGGTGCTGAATCTGCGCAGCGCCGGTCTGAGCGAGGGCATGGGCCGGGCCCTGAACGCCGCCCTGACTGTCGTCTCCGCCCCCATGATGTGCGCCAATACCTTCGCGGCTCCCATCTTCCTCTGGGGCTGCCTGCTGACGGATACCTTCCGGAAAACCTGACCAAAACCCCGTTCCAACCAGTGGTTGGAACGGGATTATTTTGAATTCAACCAACATTCCATTGCCTTTTTCGTCGGTTTCTGCTACTGTATGGGTGAACAAACCAAACATTTTCAAAAGGAGGAAACGACCATGACCTTTTCTGAGATCATTGCGAAGTACCGCAGGGAGCTGGGCCTGACCCAGGAGGGGCTGGCCAGTCAGCTGGGCGTGACCAATCAGGCGGTGAGCAAGTGGGAGTCGGGCCAGAGC
>JAFQSI010000314.1 GCA_017409645.1 Oscillospiraceae bacterium
ATCGAGATCAACCCCAGAGTCTCCCGCTCCTCCGCCCTGGCCTCCAAGGCCTCCGGCTATCCCATCGCCCGGGTCACCGCCAAGGTCGCCCTGGGCCTGACCCTGGACGAGATCATGATCGCCTCCACCCCCGCCTCCTTCGAGCCCAGCATCGACTATATCGTCACCAAGCTGGCTCGCTTCCCCTTCGACAAGTTCACCTCCGCCGACAACCGCCTGTCCACCCAGATGAAGGCCACCGGCGAGGTCATGAGCATTGGCCGCACCATGGAGGAGTCCCTCCTGAAGGGCGTCCGGGGCCTGGAGATCGGCGTCAACCACATCTACAACAAGAAGTTCGACGAAACTTCCACCGCCGAGCTGATGAGCTATATCAAGATTGCCAAGGACGACCGGCTCTTCGCCATCGCCGAGCTGATGCGCCGGGGCTGCGACCTGGGCAACATCTACGGCGCCACCAAGATCGACATGTTCTTCCTGGAGAAGATCCAGAACGTGGTCAACTTCGAGAAGGTGGTCAAGGCCAACCCCGGCAATGCCGAGGTCCTGCGCGAAGCCAAGCGCATGGGCTTCTCCGACGCCTGGATCGGCCAGCAGTGGGGCCTGAGCGACATCGAGATGTACCGGCTCCGCGAGAAGGAGAACATCTTCCCCGTCTACAAGATCATCGACTCCTGCGCCGGTGAGTTCGACAGCTATGTCCCCTACTTCTACTCCACCTACGAGGATGAGAACGAGTCCATCGTCACCGACAAGAAGAAGATCATCGTTCTCGGCTCCGGCCCCATCCGTATCGGTCAGGGTGTCGAGTTCGACTACTCCACCGTCCACGCCATCTGGGCCATCCGGGAGGCCGGCTACGAGGCCATCATCATCAACAACAACCCCGAGACTGTCTCCACCGACTACACCTGCTCCGATAAGCTGTACTTCGAGCCTCTGACCATCGAGGACGTCATGAACGTCATCCATCTGGAGAAGCCCGACGGCGTCATCGTGACCCTGGGCGGTCAGACCGCCATCAACCTGGCTGCCCGTCTGGACAAGCTGGGCGTGAGCGTGGTGGGCACCTCCGTCGCCGCCGTGGAGAAGGCTGAGAACCGCGACTCCTTCGAGAAGACTCTGGAGGAGCTGAACATCCCCCAGCCCCCCGGACAGGCCGTCACTGATGTGGAGGCCGGTATCGAGGTCGCCAACCACATCGGCTACCCTGTTCTGGTCCGTCCCTCCTTCGTGCTGGGCGGCCGGGCCATGCAGATCGTCCGGGACGATGAGCAGCTGCGCCACTACTTCCAGTACGCCATCGTGGCCTCCGAGGAGCATCCCGTGCTGGTCGACAAGTATATCATGGGCAAGGAGCTGGAGGTCGACGCCGTCTGCGATGGGCACGAGGTCCTGATCCCCGGCATCATGGAGCATGTCGAGCGGACCGGCGTCCACTCCGGCGACTCCATCTCCGTCTACCCCTCCTTCTCCATCAATGAGAAGGTCAAGCAGACGCTCATCGACTACACCACCAAGCTGGGCATCGGCCTGGGCATGGAGGGCCTGTTCAACATCCAGTTCATCGTCGATCCCAACGAGGATGTGTATATCATCGAGGTCAACCCCCGTTCCTCCCGTACCGTCCCCTTCCTGAGCAAGGCCACCGGCATCCCCCTGGCCAACATCGCCACCAAGGTCGCTCTGGGCCACAGCCTCGCTGAGCAGGGCTACAAGGGCGGTCTGCAGCCCAGCCGCCAGCGCTGGTATGTCAAGGTGCCCGTCTTCTCCTTCTCCAAGCTCCACGGCGCGGATATCGCCCTGAGCCCCGAGATGAAGTCCACCGGCGAGGCCATCGGCTACGACAACAGCCTGAACCGCGCCTTCTACAAGGCCCTGCAGGCCGGCGGCACCCGTGTCGCCAACTACGGCACCCTCTTCGTCACCATCGCCGACAAGGACAAGGATGACGCTCTGCCCCTGATCCGCCGGTTCTACGACCTGGGCTTCAACATCGAGGCCACCCCCGGCACCGCCGCCTTCCTCAAGAGCAACGGCATCCGCTCCCGCTCCAAGGCCAAGATCAGCTCCGGCTCCGAGGAGATCATCGACACCCTCCGCTCCGGCCATGTCACCTATGTGCTGAACACCCTGGGCGACGCCGACGCCAGCGGCGACGACGGCTTCCGCATCCGCCGGGTCGCCACCGAGAACGGCATCTCCGTCTTCACTTCCCTCGATACCGTCAAGGTCCTGCTGGACGTCCTGGAGGAGATCACCTTCCAGGTTTCCACCATCGACGCATAATTCAATCATATCCCCGTAGGGGCGGGTCATGACCCGCCCGGGGATTTTGTACAACAAAATCCCTTCGCCGCAAAGCGAAAATATGCCTGTGTCCCTTCGGGACATCCGAAATTCATCGAATTTCGGCGGGAGGGTCATGACCCTCCCCCACAATTTGATTCTTCCATAATCAACCAAGGAGGAACCCATGAAACAAAGCATTTTCACCATCGTCAGCAACACCGCGCTGACGGATGTGGTCTACAAAATGGTCCTGGAGGGCGACACCTCCGCTATCTTGGGCTGCGGACAGTTCGTGGACCTGCGGCTGCCGGAAAAGTACCTGCGCCGCCCCATCTCCGTCTGCGACTACGACGAAAGCACCCTGACTCTGATCTACAAGGTGGTCGGCTCCGGCACTGAGATCATGGCTTCCCTGCCCGTGGGCACGAAGCTGGACGTCCTGACCGGCCTGGGCAACGGCTACGACACTTCCCTGTCCGGCGACCGCCCCGTCCTGGTGGGCGGCGGCGTCGGTGTGCCCCCCATGTATAACCTGTGCAAGAAGCTGATCGTGGAGGGCAGGAAGCCCCAGGTGGTCCTTGGCTTCAACGCAGCAAGCGAGATCTTCCTGGCCGACGAGTTCCGCGCCCTGGGCGCAGAGGTGTACATCGCCACCGCAGACGGCAGCGTCGGCACCAAGGGCTTTGTCACCGATGTGCTGAAGGACCTGGAGTACACCTACTTCTACTCCTGCGGCCCCATGCCCATGTTCCGGGCCATGGAAAAGGTGATGACCACTTCCGGCCAGTATTCCTTCGAGGAGCGAATGGGCTGCGGCTTCGGCGCCTGCATGGGCTGCACCATCCAGACCGCAAATGGCTACAAGCGGGTCTGCAAGGACGGTCCCGTATTCTTCCGCGAGGAGGTGTTCGCATGAATACCAAAGTGAATCTGTGCGGCATTGAGCTGAGCAATCCCGTGATCCCCGCCTCCGGCACCTTCGGCTTCGGCAAGGAGTTCGCGGAGCTGTATGATATCAACTGCCTTGGCACCTTCTCCTTCAAGGGCACCACTCTGGAACCCCGCTTCGGCAACCCCACCCCCCGCATCGCCGAGTTCACCGGCGGTATGCTCAACGCCGTGGGCCTGCAGAATCCCGGCGTGGACCATGTCATCAAGCATGAACTGCCCGAGATGAAGGAATTTTTCCATAAGCCCGTGATGGCCAATGTTTCCGGCTTCTCCATCGAGCAGTATGTCAAGACCTGCGAAAAACTCGATAAGGAGGAGCAGGTGGGCTGGCTGGAGGTCAACATCTCCTGCCCCAATGTCCACGGCGGCGGCATGAGCTTCGGCACCGACCCTTATCTAGCCAAGGAAGTGACCCAGGCGGTCAAGGCCGTCACCACCAAGCCCGTGATCGTTAAGCTCAGCCCCAATGTCACCGACATCGTCTCCATCGCCAGGGCTGTGGAGGAGGGCGGTGCCGACGGCGTGAGCCTGATCAACACCGTTCTGGGTATGCGGATCGACCTGAACCGCAGAAAGCCCATCATCGCCAACAAGACCGGCGGCATGTCCGGTCCCGCCCTGCTGCCCCTGGCTGTCCGCATGGTGTATCAGGTGTATGAAAATGTGTCCATCCCCATCGTGGGTATGGGCGGCGTCAGCTCCGCGGAGGATGTCATCGAGCTGATGCTGGCAGGCGCAACGGCTGTGGAAGTCGGCGCTGCCAACCTGGTGGACCCCTTCGCCTGCAAGCGCATCGTCGAAGAGCTGCCCGCTGTTATGAAGAAGTACCGTATTGAAAACCTGACTGATATTATTGGAGGTGCCCACTGATGGGAAAAGACGTTATTGTTGCCTGTGACTTTGCTTCCGCTGAAGCAACCTTTGCCTTCCTGGACAAGTTCGCAAACTGTGAGCGCAAGCCCTTCCTGAAGATCGGCATGGAGCTGTACTACGCCGAGGGTCCCGCCATCGTCAAGGAGATCAAGGCCCGGGGCCACAAGATCTTCCTGGATCTGAAGCTCCACGACATCCCCAACACCGTCAAGAAGGCCATGAATGTTCTGAGCCGCCTGGATGTGGACATCACCAATCTCCACGCCGCCGGTACCAAGAACATGATGAAGGCCGCTCTGGAGGGTCTGACCCGCCCCGACGGCACCCGCCCCCTGCTGATCGCCGTCACCCAGCTGACCTCCACCGATCAGGAGAGCATGGAGAACGACCTGCTGATCCGCGAGCCCATCGACGAGGTGGTCATGCACTACGCTTCCTGCGCCGCCGAGTCCGGCCTGGACGGCATCGTCTGCTCTCCCCTGGAGGCCGGTAAGGTCCACGACCGCTGCGGCAAGAATTTCCTGACCATCACCCCCGGCGTCCGCTTCGCCGACGGCGATGTGGGCGACCAGAAGCGCGTCATGACCCCCGCCGCCGCCAAGGAGATCGGCTCCGATTACATCGTCGTCGGCCGTCCCATCACCGCCGCCGCCGACCCCGTGGCCGCCTACGAGCGCTGCGTGGCTGAGTTTGTTGATTAATTCGATCCCGTAGGGGCGACCCTTGGTCGCCCGCGGGCGAGCCAGGCTCGCCCCTACCTTCCCCAATTTACAAAGGGGAACCATCAAGGAAGCAAACCAGAGAGGAATTATCGGGTTCCTGCAGGGTGCGGGCGTGCTGAAGTTCGGTGACTTCACCGCCAAGTCCGGCCGGAAGATCCCCTATTTCGTCAACGCCGGCATGATCAAGACCGGCGACCAGATCACCAAGATGGGCGAGTTCTACGCCAAGGCTTACTTTGACAAGCTGGGCAAGAAGCAGGCCGTCCTCTACGGTCCCGCCTACAAGGGCATTTCCCTGTCCATCTCCGCCGCCGTTGCTCTGTCCAAGAA
>JAFQSI010000315.1 GCA_017409645.1 Oscillospiraceae bacterium
ACCCATATTGTAACACGTATTCATACGTATGTCAAGCATGTTTATACGTATAAACACGTAACACCCGCCGAAGTTCGAGCTTCGGCGGGTGTCATTCTGCATTTTGCATTATGCATTCTGCATTTCCTGTTTGTCTTCCTCCTCCATCTCCTTCAGCAGCTTCTTGTCCTGTTTGGAGGAGAGGTCCAGCTTTTCGTACATATCAGGACGGCGGGCCCTGGTCCGGCGCAGGGACTGCTTTCTGCGCCACTGTCTTACCTTTTCATGGTTACCGGAGACCAGGATGGCGGGGACCTCCCGGCCGTGCCAGACGGCGGGACGGGTGTACTGGGGATATTCCAGCAGGCCGTTGTAGTGGCTCTCGTCCTCGAAGCACTCCGGATCTGCCAGCACGCCGGGGACCATCCGGCAGATGGCGTCGGTGACCGCCATGGCGGCGATCTCGCCGCCGGTCAGCACGAAGTCGCCCAAGCTGATCTCCTCGTCCACGCACTCGTCGATGAACCGCTGATCGATGCCCTCGTAGTGGCCGCAGACGATGACGATGTTGTCGAGCTTGCTCAGACGGATAGCGTCCGCCTGTTTGAAGGTATGCCCGCAGGGGGACATGTAGATGGTGTGGACCGGACCGCCGGCCTCGTCGCAGATGGCCTCCCAGCAGCGGTACAGGGGGTCCGCGGTCATCACCGCACCCCGGCCGCCGCCGTAGGGATAGTCGTCGGTCTGGTTCTGCTTGTTGGCAGTATAGTCCCGGATCTGGTGGGCCTCGATGCGGATGATGCCCCGGTCCTGGGCCCGGCCCAGGATGCTCTCGGACATCACATCCCCCAGTGTCTCCGGGAACAGCGTCATGATATCAACCCGCATCGATCTCCATACCCTCCAGCAGCTTGACATCCATGCGGTTGCCATCGATGTCGGTGTTCAGGATGAAGGCCTTGACGGCGGGGATCATGTAGGACTTCTCGCCCTTGACCACGTACACGGAGTTTCCGGGGTAATCCAGCACCTCGGTGATGACGCCGATGGGCGCATCGTTCTCAAAAACCTCCACACCGATCAGCTCCGCAGCAAAGATGACCTCGTCGTCGATGTCCTCCCGGAACAGCAGGACCGTCTTGCCCCGCAGCTTCTGCGCATCCTCCACGGTATCCACACCCACGAGCTTCATCAGGGCGCAGGTCTTCTGGACCCGTACCAGCTCGATCTCGTAATCCTTCCGGGCGATGCGGCACCGCTCAAAATCCAGCAGATCCTCGGGACTGTCCACCCAGGGCAGCACCTTGATCTCGCCGTGGAGTCCGTGGACGTTCACGATCTCGCCCGCTTCCACAAATTGGAGTCTCATAAACAAACCTCCTGTTTGTTAATTGACAATTGAAAGTTGAAAGTTGAAACTTCTAAAAAAGCAGGTCCCATAGTCCATCCATGCAAAACGCCCAGATGCAACGGCCAAACCGAGTCCACAGAAACCTGCATGTTGAAAATATCACAGAACAGCATTGATGTCAACGCAATTTTCCATTCTCAATTTTCAATTATCAATTATCTAAAATGGGAAATGCGTGACGACTGCTCGCCACGCATACCCGTTAATCGACAATTTCGACCGTGACCTTCTCGCCGTCACGCTGGGCGACGGTCTTGATGATGGTACGGATTTCTTTGGCGATGCGGCCCTGACGGCCGATTACCTTGCCCATATCCTCGGGGGCGACCCGGAGTTCCAGCACCAGGCCATCCTCTTCGGTAATTTCGTTCACAGAAACCGCGTCGGGATTATCAACCAGATTCTTTGCCATATACAGCAAGAGGTCTTTCATTGGGATTCTCCTTTGCGGTATCTTACAGAACGCCAGCCTTCTTCAGCAGGCCGCGAACGGTGTCGGTGGGCTGAGCGCCGTTCTTGATCCAGTTCTGGGCCTTCTCCACGTCGATGGAAACGACGGCGGGGTTGGTCAGGGGGTTGTAGGTGCCGATCTCCTCGATGCAGCGACCGTCACGGGGGGAGCGGGAGTCAGCGACAACAACACGATAGAAAGGAGCCTTCTTGGCGCCCATTCTTCTCAGTCTGATCTTAACCATGGTATTTTCACCTCCATAAAAAGTAGATAGTAGTCATTTCATATATCGCAAAGCAAATTGCTGTTACGAACGATCACATACCCGGGAAGCCGGGGAATCC
>JAFQSI010000316.1 GCA_017409645.1 Oscillospiraceae bacterium
GGGTCACTGCCAGCTTTGTCACCGCCCTTCCGGGTATCTCCGTCCAGCTGATCATGCTGCCCTCCCTGATCGTGGCGCTGACGAAGGCCGGACTGATCCCCGACCGTTACTACCATGAAAAGAGGTCATACTCCCTGTGAACAAGAAGGATGTAATCGCATTTTTTGACCGGGCTGCTGCCAACTGGGATGCAGAGCTGATCCGCCACGATGACGTGATCGGCCGGATCCTGGACGGTGCCGGCGTCCGGGAGGGCGCCCGGGTCCTGGATGTGGCCTGCGGCACCGGCGTGCTGATCCCGGACTATCTCGCCCGGAAGGTCGCTTCTGTCACCGGTGTGGACATTTCCGCCGAGATGATCCGCATTGCCCGGGAAAAGTTCCCCCAGGACAATGTCCGCTTCCTCTGCGCCGATGTGGAGGAGCTGCCCGCCGGAGAGCTGTACGACTGTGTGATGGTCTACAACGCCTTTCCCCATTTCCCGGAGCCGGAGCGGCTGATCCGGGCGCTGCTGAAGCATCTGGCCCCCGGCGGCACCCTGACCATCGCCCACGGCATGAGCCGGGCCCAGATCGATGATCACCACCGGGGCAGTGCCAGCCGCGTCTCCTGCGGCCTGATGCACGAGGACGCCCTGGCCGCCATGCTGCGAAAGTATGTGCAGCTGGAGGTCAAGATCTCCGACGAGCGGATGTACCAGCTCACCGGCAGAAAACTGTAAAAACGAAGCGGCTCCGCACGGGGCCGCTTTTGCTTGCTTTTTTGAGCCGGAGGGCATACAATAGGGGAAACAAGGAAAGGATGATGGGATTGTATCGGAAAATCAAAAGAATGCTCGTGATCGTCTTCGCGGTCATTCTGACGGCGGCGCTGGCGCTGGGGCTGTATGCGTCGGACTATTACCACGCGGAGCTGGATTCCATCCAGGATCTGTCGCTGACCATTGAATACGACCGGATGGAGCGGCTGGAGGACGGCTCCATGGCCTTCTGTCCGGCGGAATATGACAGCGCGGTGATATTCTATCCCGGCGGCAAGGTGGAGGCCCTGGCCTACATCCCGCTGATGGAGTACTGCGCCCGGGAGGGCGTTATGGCGGTCCTGGTGCCCATGCCTTTCAATCTGGCGGTGCTGGCCAAGGATGCGGCGGAGGAGATCCCGGCACAGTTTCCGGAGGTGGAACACTGGTACATGGCGGGCCACTCCCTGGGCGGCAGCATGGCGGCCTCCTTCACCGCGGACAACACCGCCTGGGTCGATGGCCTGATCCTGCTGGCGGCCTATTCCACGGAGGAGCTGGACGTGCCGGTGCTGAGCATTTACGGCAGCGAGGACGGGGTCCTGGATCTGGAGAAGTATGAGAAATACCGTGCCAATCTGCCCGATGATCTCACGGAGGTCATCCTGGAGGGCGGCAACCATGCGGGCTTCGGCCTGTACGGCAGCCAGGACGGCGACGACACCGCAGCCATCACCAGCCAGGAACAGATGGAACAGACGGCAAAGCTCATCGCAGCGTTCGTAAAATAAGGAAATCCCGGACGAAATGAACTGCTCCCCGTCAAGTGGACAGTGAAATAAAACAAAATATTTTTGTACTTCCGGTGACTCGGTTTGGGTTGCCGGAAGTTTTTTATGCAGCCAGAAGATAGTTCTGGTGCTTTTCCATTGGCGTCAGGACGCCCAGA
>JAFQSI010000317.1 GCA_017409645.1 Oscillospiraceae bacterium
CCCAGGAAGTTGACCATCTGGGAGCAGAGGGTGGACAGATGCCGGGCGGGACCGGAGGTGATCTTGCCGCTTACCCCGCCCAGACCCTCCTGGATCAGCTGCTTCAGGCTCCAGCCGGCGCAGTAGCCGGTGAGCATGGACAGGTCATGCAGGTGCATGGCGGCGGAGCGATGGGCCTCGGCGATCTCCTCGTCGTAGATCTCATGGAGCCAGTAGTTGGCGGTGATGGCGCCGGAGTTGGACAGGATCAGACCGCCCACGGAGTAGGTGACGGTGGAGTTCTCCTTGACGCGCCAGTCGTTGATCTGCAGGTAGTTGTCGACGAGATCCTTGTAGTTGAGCAGCGCGCAGTTGACGTTGCGGATCTTCTCCCGCTGGTGGCGGTAGAGGATGTAGGCCTTGGCCACGTCGGCATAGCCGGCGTCGGAGAGGACCTTCTCCACGCTGTCCTGGATGTCCTCGACGCTGATCAGATCGTTCTTGATCTTGGACTCAAAGTCCGCGCTGACCTGGATGGCCAGCAGGTTGATCACGCTGGGGTGGTAGTTCTTGCCCAGGGCCTCAAAGGCCTTGATCATGGCGCCGGAGATCTTGGAAATATCGAATTCGACCGTCAGGCCGTCTCTTTTTGTAACCTTGTACATGTTGCGTCCCCCTTTATCAAAAGTCAAGAAAGGCGATGCACCCGAAAGCGCATCGCCCGTATTATATACTGCAAAACGTGTGAAGTCAATATTTAGTGGAAAGTTTGGAGGAAGCTACAATATATCGTGGGTGTTATGTCCCCCGCAGCTCCACTGACTCGGCACAGGCCGACAAAATAGTCCGGAATTGTTCCAGTTCCGCCCCATCCGGCGCGGAAAGCCCCCCAACAGGGACGGTGTCACGATCCACAAAGGGTTGTACAAAAAGTCGAGGGACCAGTTTACCGTTTGTGGTCTGTGCCAGCCACTGGGCCATTTCGGTGATGGACTCGGCGCTGTGCAGCGGCTTGACTACCGTGGTCCGCAGCTCAAAATCCACGCCGCTTTCCAGCAGCAGCCGGATGCTCCCGGCGATCCGGTCCAGCCGGACCTCCCTCAGACCCACGGTCCGGGCGTAGGCGGCGGGGCCGTTCTTCAGGTCCATGGCCACGTAATCCACAAGTTTCTCCTCCAGGAGTGCCCCCAGGACCTCAGGACAGTAGCCGTTGGTGTCCAGCTTCACCCCGTAGCCCAGCTCCCGGATGGAGCGCAGAAGCCCGGGCAATTCCGGATGCAGCGTCGGCTCGCCGCCGGTGATGCAGACACCCTCCAGGATCCCCTGCCGCTTTTTCAGGAAGGCCAGCAGGTCATCCGCGGACAGGACCGGCTGGGCATCCCCGTCCAGCAGCTCGGCGTTGTGGCAGTAGGGACAGCGGAAATTGCAGCCGTCCAGAAACACGGTGCAGGCGACCCTGCCGGGGTAGTCGAGCAGGGTCAGCTTCTGGATCCCGACGATCTTCATAAACGCTCCTCCTTCAAAAATGACCGGACCCGGTCCAGGGCCTCCAGCGCCGCTTCCCGGCCCTGGTCATAGACGCCGCGGAGCTTCTTCGGGTCCTTCTCGGTCTTGGAGATGTCCAGCGCCGCCTTTGGCCGGATGACCAGCAGCTCTCCCCTGCGCTCCCGGTCGGCGATCCGGTCGAGGGTCCGGTTGTATGCGATGTGCCGCCGGGCCATGGCGTCGACCATGGCGGGGTATTTCGGATAGCGCAGCCGCATCAGGGGGATCAGGGGATTTTTCTCCTTGCGGTACTCCTTCGGCTGGGTCAGCACCACCACGTTCCGGTCATAGCCGATGGACTCGAAGAAGTCCACGGGCACCGAGTCGGAGATGCCGCCGTCGAGCAGCTTCTGCCCGTCGATCTGCACCGTCCGGGACACCAGGGGCATGGAGGCCGAGGCCCGGATCCAGTCGAAACGGTGGTCAGCCAGACCCTCGTAGCGGTGGTAGACGGGCTTTCCCGTCCGGACATCGGTGCAGACCACCCAGAATTCCATGGGATTACTGTGAAAGGCGTCAAAATCGAAGGGATCGTGGATCATGGGCACCTCCTCATAGCAGAAGGGGGTGCTGTACAGATTCCCCTCCCGCAGCAGGACCCGCGCGCCCATATAGCGCTTGTCATTGCAGAAGCGCAGATTGTAGCGCAGCACCCGTCCGATCTGGCCGGATTTGTAGTTGCAGCCGAAGCAGGCACCGGCGGACACGCCGATGACACCGTCGAAGGCGACGCCCGCCTCCATCAGCACATCCATCACACCTGCGGTAAACAGGCCCCGCATGGCGCCGCCCTCCAGGATCAGGCCGGTCTTCATATCGTTCACCACATTTCTCGCCCCGTCGGGTAGAATTTCTGCTATCATAGCACATCTGCGTCAAAAGCACAAGAAAAAGCTGCCGCGGCTGCGGCAGCTTTTGTGGTCGGATCAGTCGGACAGCAGCTGCTCCCAGGGCAGCGTGTCAGGCCATTCTGACGTGTCGAAGGAATCCCGGATGCAGCTGCAGTAGTATTCCAGCTTCGCCATCAGATGGGGGTTGGCGTCAAAGACGGCCCGGTCTGCCATGCAGGCCTTCTCCAAGGTCACCGCCCGGTCCTCGGTGGCGGAGACGCAGGCGTAGTTGGAGCCGAAATAACCGCTGTCATAGAATTTCGTGACCTCCTCGCCGATGTTCTGGTAGGAATCGGCATAGGCGAAGCCCTCGGGCTGAAGAGACAGCCAGGCTTCCTCACTGTACATGGCCTCCGGCCGGAGCCTTGCCTCGTAGGCCATCCGGTCGTCGATCACATGGGAGAATTCATGGAAGATCACAGACTCCCGGATCCGCCGGGCGTTCAGGACGATCATGCAGTAGCCGAGCCGCCGGACCGTGAAGGCGGAGGTTCCGGAGCTGACGTCATGGCCCTCCTTGCCGGAAAGGCTGTCCACCAGCTCGATCCGGACCACATGGCGGTCGCCGTACTTGAGCTGGGTGAAGAAGCCCTCCGGATAGCGCTCCAGGACCCGCTCCAGCTCATCCAGGGCCTGGGCCGTGACCTCCGGGTCCGTCAGAAGCTCGCTGTCGTAGCCGGTGTAATCCCTTACAGCCTGGTCCGCGATGCGGATATCCAGATCGAAGTGTTCAGAAAGCTCCGCTGCCCGGTCGTAAAGCTCCCGGGGCAGGATGCTGCCCTCCGGGATGACCTCCGGGCTGAGATCCAGATCCTCACCTTCTGCTCCCTCCGCAGGCTCCCAGAACAGCAGCCTGCTGCCCTCCCGGCCGTATTCCAGAACGAACCAGCCCTGCCGGGCGTCGCTCCAAAGGAAGGAGCTGGGGCCGATGCCCTCCCCGGGATGGGCGCAGGAATCGCGGAAGCGGCCCTGTTCGTCATAGCAGACGGCTTTCTCCCGATCCACCAGCAGATAGCCGCCGTCCTGCTGGGGAGACAGTCCCTTTCGGATGGCCTCCATCCCGGCGCCCGTCGGCTCGGTCAGGGTGCCGGTGGTCAGATCCAGCACATAGTACCGGGACATCAGATCCTCGGTGCCCACGGCGCCCAGCAGGACCGATTCCCCGGAAAGGGAGAGGATGGAAAGAGTCCGGCATTGCAGAAGCTCCTGCTCCGCGCCGGTGGCCAGCTCATGGGCCCGGATGCCCTGGGAGGACAGGGTGTAGACTTCCGATCCGTCCCGCTTCAGCATCCAGGTTTTGGTGTCTGCATCGCAGGGGATGACCTGCTCCACCTTCAGATCCTGATCCAGCAGCGTTACAGTCCCCCGGCCGGGGTCGCTGATGCCAACGGCTCCGTCCAGTGCCTGGACATAGGCCAGATCGCTGATCTCCAGCGTGACATCAGCCACAACACGCAGGTCCTGCCAATCCAGCTTTACCAGCCGTCCTTCGGCGTTGGACAGGAGCAGGCCGTCCTCCATGGCGCTCAGCTGCCGGGGGGACACGGCCCGGACCGTTTCGTTGGTCAGGTCCTGCAACCCTTTAGCGACGGGGAGCGCTTCGGTCGCCGGCTGTGTGGCGGGCTGGGTGCCCGGGCTGTGCTGCGCAGCGCAGCCGCAGAGCAGCAGCAGGCTCAGCAGCAGGGTCAGTATCCTTCGCATAAGCATCATATCCTTTCAGATTCGTATGATCGGTAAAAATAACGGTTGGGAACGGGAAAAACTCTGACGGTGCAGGTCCTATGTCTCAGCGCGCCGCTGCAGAAACAGGCCCAGCAGGATCGAAGCGAGGAAAATGCCGCCCCATATGGCCCAGCCGTAATGGGTATTGCCGACTGCGGCCCCGGCGGGATTCGGACCCAGCCACTCCCCCACCACGATCCCCAGGGCGAAGCCCGTGGCGGCGGTCAGCGCCAGACGGCGCTTGCCCAGGAGGGCCGCAGCGGCGCACAGGACCATACAGTACCAGAACAGGCCGTTGCCCTGGAGCCAGCCGTAGAGATAGGCAAATTGCCCGACATCATAGCGCAGGAGCCACTGATCCAGGGAAAAGGTGGGCCTGACGGTGTAGAGGACCCGGCCCAGGACATGGGTCAGCAGGAAGATGCCGATCACCAGGAGCGTCCCCTCGGCATCGAAGCGTTTCGTTTCGGTTTCAGGCACCGGCTCCTGCCGCGGAAGCAGCAGATCCACGGTGGTGCCGAAGATGTCCGCCAGGCGAAACAGGTTTTCGGTGCTGGGCGCGGACTTTCCCTGCTCCCATTTGGTCACCGCCTGTCGGCTGACTTCCATTTTCTCTGCCAGCTCCTCCTGGGTCAGACCGCAGCGGATGCGGTTGTCCTTGATACGTTCATGAAGCTCCATGACATTCACCTCCGGTTCAACCATAGCAAAAAGTGCTGCCGTTTACAAGCAACTATCGGTTGCCAACGATTTTTTAGCCGAAAACCTCGTCGGCCTCCGCGATCACCAGGACGATGGGGATCAGCGTCTCCTGACGGAAGTAGTCCAGCGCCCCCTCGATCAGCTCCTCGTTCAGCTCCATCCGGGACAGGTTGCGCAGGTAAGTGGGGCTGTCGGAACGGCCCTCGGTGCAGGTATGGGAGCCGTGGGTCGTGACAGAATCGATCTGGTCGGCCAGCTCCCGGAGGGCGCTGTGCAGGTCCCCGGACAGGGAATGGGTGTAATTGGACCGGAGCTGCCGGGACAGCATGTCATCGAGCCAGGTCCCCTCCCCTCGCAGGTATGCGAAGGTCTCCTCGCCGATATGGTCCCCCACCCAGGTCATGTAGGAAAAATCGCTCCGGTCCTCATGGACCACCAGCAGGAGCAGCAGATTGTCCTCATAGGCCTCTGTCTCAGAGAACACCTGATTGTACTGTGCGCTTGCAAAATCCGAGAGCTTGCGCTCCATGTCGGCAGCTTCGGAACTCTCGCCCATATGCAGCAGCAGGGCCACAAACAGCAGGACCGAGATCAGGATCCCCTCGTTGCGGACGAGAAAAAGGCCCAGACGGGTTGTCGGGACATAGGGGACCGTGGTCCCGCGGCTGTGACGCCGTCCTCCCCTGCCGCCTCTGCCGCCGCCGCGGCCGCCGCCTCCTCCGCCTCTTGCCATGGTGATCCCTCCTTCGCGTTTTCCTTATGATAGCAAATATTTCTCCCGGACGCAAGGAAAAATGCCCCGGTCCGAAACCCCGAAGAACGGATGCAGCCCAAAGAGCGATTCTCACAATTCGGAGGGAGGGGGTGTGTGCGGGGGAACCGTCAGGGTTCCCCTGCGCGTTCAATAAAAAATGCCCCGGTCCGAAGACCGGGACATTGCGGGGACAGATTACTGGGCGAAGCGCATCAGGATCATGGCGATCTGGGCGCGGTTTGCGGTGGCGGCGGGCACCAGGGTGTCAGCGGTCAGGCCGTTGACGATGCCGTTCTCCACGGCCCAGGTGAAGGCGTCGACGGCCCACTCTGGGACGTCAGCGGCGTCGGTGAAGGCACTCAGGTCACCGGTGGTGGCGACATCCATGCCGGCAGACTGGGCATAGCGGTACAGGAAGGTGACCAGCTGAGCGCGGTCCACGGAGCCGGTGGCGTTGAACATCGTATCGGAGATACCGGTAGTGATGCCGTTCTCCAGAGCCCAGGCGACGGGAGCAGCACAGTAGCTGTCAGCGGGCACATCCACGAAGGAGGTGGTGACCTCGACCTCGGGGCTGCCGGCCAGGCGGTACAGCACGGTGACGATCTGGGCACGGTTCAGGGTGGCGCCGGGAGCGAAGATGGTGCTGGACAGGCCATTCATCAGACCATTGTCGACCACGTAATCGACGGCGTCGTGGAACCACTGATCAGCGCCCACATCCACGAACACGTTGCAGGCACAGTCGGAGGAGACATAGTCAGCGATGTAGCTGTCGCCGCAGACGGTGCAGGTGTAGGTGGTGTAGCCATCGGAGGTGCAGGTGGGCTCGGTGACGACAGCCTCATAGCTGTGGCCCAGGGCCTCGATGATGGTGCCCTTGGCGAGGAGCTTGCCGCAGTCGGTGCAGTAGGTGTCGCCGGTGTAGCCTGCGGTGGTGCAGGTGGCAGCGATGGCATCCCGGACCTCGGTGTTGGCATGCTCGAACTCAACGAGGATGTCCTCGGCGGTACCGGTGGTGTTGTTCAGCTGCTTCTGGTTGACAGTGACGGTGGTGTCCTCGGTCTTCTTGACGTTGAAGGTCAGGGAGAGGATAGTGTCACCGGCAGCGATGGGAGCCAGGGAGACGAAGCCGTAGGTGATGGAGGACTCGTCCTCGATGGAGCTTGCGAAGGGAGCGATCTCGAAGCTCTCGGCCAGCTCCAGGACCTCGGGATCCCAGGTGATCTCGAAGACGCCGTTGGTGGCATCCTCGTCGGCGACGATGTCCACGGTGACGGTGGTCTCGTCCTCGGCGACAGCGCCCTCGGCGGCCATCAGCTGGGCCTTGCCCTCGTTGGACAGACCGGCAGCGGCGGTGATGGAGACGGGCTCCTCATGGACAACGGGAGCGGCCTCGACGGTCATTCTGGGAGCGATGCTCCAGTTGGCCTCGGCGGCGGCATTGGTGGTGGCGGACAGCAGAGATGCGGGCCAGACGTCGGCACCCACATCGCCCACACGGGCGGCGGTGAAGGCGGAGCCATTATCGGTGGGAGTCAGGTGGTAGATCTCGTTGGTGTCGCCGGTGAAGTAGGACAGGAACAGGCTGCCGTCGTTGGCATCGATCAGGGAGCAGAACTGGTTGTTGCCGTTCATGGGATACTCCAGAGCCAGATCGGTGGGGATGAAGTCGAAGCCGATGGAGCTGGTGCCGTCATAGAACAGAGCCCAGACGTAGCCGGCATCGTCCAGAGCGAAGACCAACTCATTAGTGACGCCCTCCTCGTCGACATATTCACCCATGGAGGTGATGGCAACGAACTTGGTGCCGCCGGTGTACTGGCTCAGGTAGGAGGCCAGGTTCCAGCCCTGATTGAAGGTGTTCAGCATGGGATCGCTGGGAGACAGGATGTAGGCATTGTAGATGCCCATGGCTGCGGGAGCCTCAGCGGTGGCGAAGATCTCCATGGCAGTCAGGTCGAACATGGCAGCGCCGAAGGCACAGGCAGGGCCGTAGGCCACAGTCTCACCGGTGGCGGTGTCGACCTTGTGCATGATGGCAGAGTCGGTGCCGTCCTGGACATACAGATAGCCGCTCAGGGCATCGTAGGTGGCAGCGGCGATGGAGGTATCCATGGCGGTGCCGGCGGTCCAGGTGTCGTCAGTCTCCATGTTCCAGTCGAAGAACATGGGGTTGCCCTCGGCATCCTGCAGGACGCCGGAGACGGTGTAATTCAGAGTCTCAACGGTGACCTGGGACTCAGCGGTGAAGCTGGGATCCAGGTTGGAAGTGGCGGTGATGGTGGCGGTACCGACGCCCACAGCAGTGACGTTGCCGTTTGCATCGACGGCGGCGACGGACTCATCGGAGGAGGTCCAGGTGACGGTCCGGTCGGTGGCGGTCCAGGGCAGGACGGAAGCGGTCAGCTTTGCGGAGCCGCCCTTGATCATGCCAAGCTCAGCGGGAGCGACGGAAATGCCGCTGACCACATCGGTGGGAGCGCTCCAGCTGCCGCCGGAGGTCTTCTCGGGGATGATCAGACAGGTCATCTCATACCACAGGTCCTCATACTGGGTGAACTCGCCGGTGGCAGGATCGATCTCGTAGTAGTAGGCCATGCCAATGTTGTAGCCCATGAAGGAGAACACATAGTAGCTGTTCCAGCACAGCATGCCGGAGTTGGGGTCGATCTCCATGGTCTGGACATACTGGGTGGCGATGCCCACATCCTCGATCAGGACCTCGGGTTCGGCGATGGTGTCCAGAGTGAAGGAGTAGACG
>JAFQSI010000318.1 GCA_017409645.1 Oscillospiraceae bacterium
CCGAGCCTGAAAAGAAGACCGCCGCCGAGCCCAAGACCGGCCGGAAGCTGGACGGCTTCTTCTACACCTGCATGGCCGGCGTCGCCGCCGTGTCCGTGGCCGCCACGCTGCTGATCGGCTCCATGACCGGCGGCAGCACCCCCGCCCCCGGTTCCCCCGACGGCGGTGTCTCCGGTGAGACTGTCTCCGAGTCCCTGCAGGAGCTGGAGCGGGAGAACGCCGAGCTGCGGGCCAAGGTCGAGCAGCAGAAGATGCAGATCCTGGACCTGCAGAACGACCTGATGACCCTGATGGGCAGCGAGGAGTACCTGTCCACCATGACCACCGATCCCGACGAGTCCAACGAGGTCCTGGACGCCCAGCTGAAGGCCCTGGACACCCTGGCTCAGATCCAGGATGCCTACGCCAACAACGACCTGGAGACTCTGGAGGCGCTGATCCCCGAGATGGACGCCCAGCTGAAGTACCTGACCCCCGACGCGCTGAACAACTACTACCTGATCCTGGAGTACATGGAGCAGCCCAGCAACGGCTGAACCACAACATTCTTCCAGTAGGGGAGGGTCATGACCCTCCCGCCGAAAATCGGAAGGGGTTTCGGATTTCCCGCAGGGAAATAACCCAATGTTCGCCTGACGGCGAAGGGATTTTGCTTCACAAAATCCCCGGGAGGGTCATGACCCTCCCCTACAGTATTCTATACAATATGTCATGAAAAGGAGTATCCATCATGCTTGACATCAGAAAGATCAAGGAAAATCCCGACGCAGTCAAGGCCGGTCTGAAGGCCAAGGAAGTCGACTGCGACGCCATCGTGGACAAGATCCTGGAGCTGGATGTCCAGGTCCGCGGTCTGAAGACCTCCACCGAAACCAAGACCGCCCAGAAGAACAAGATCTCCAAGGGCAACGGCAAGCTCTTCGGCATGAAGAAGGGCCTGGAGAAGAAGGGCGAGTCCACCGCCGAGGTCGACGCCCAGATCGCCGCCAACATGGCCGCCGTCGCTGAGATCGACGCCGCCATTGAGGGCGACAAGGCCACCCTGAAGACCCTCGAGGCCGAGCTGTACACCAACATGCTGTCCCTGCCCAACCTGCCCGACGCAGATCTGCTGCCCGGCGGCAAGGAGAACAACGAGCCCCTGCGCTACATCGGCGAGAAGCACAGCTTTGACTTCGAGCCCAAGCACCATGTGGACCTGTGCCAGGACCTGGGCCTGATCGACTACGAGCGGGGCGTCAAGCTGGCAGGCGGCGGCAACTGGATGTACACCGGCATGGGCGCCCGGCTGGAGTGGGCCCTGCTGAACTACTTCATCGACACCCACACCGCCGATGGCTACGACTTCATCCTGCCCCCCCACATGCTGGAGTACCAGTGCGGCGTCACTGCGGGCCAGTTCCCCAAGTTCGCCGACGAGGTCTTCAAGATCGCCAACCATCCCACCGAGGGCGGCACCTTCTACATGCTGCCCACCGCCGAGGCCGCTCTGGCCTCCGTCTACCGTGACGAGATCCTGACCGAGGCCGATCTGCCCAAGAAGTTCTTCGCCTACACCCCCTGCTTCCGCCGGGAGGCCGGCTCCCACCGTGCCGACGAGCGCGGCATGGTCCGCGGCCACCAGTTCAACAAGGTGGAGATGTTCCAGTTCACCACCCCCGAGGGCTCCGACGAGGCCTTCGAGGAGCTGGTCAAGAAGGCCGAGAATCTGGTGGCCGGTCTGGGTCTGCACTTCCGCACCGTGAAGCTGGCCGCAGGCGACTGCTCCGCCTCCATGGCCCGGACCTACGACATCGAGATCCTGATCCCCTCCATGAACGGCTACAAGGAAGTCTCCTCCGTAAGTAACGCCCGGGACTACCAGGCCCGCCGGGGCAACATCCGCTACCGCCGCGCCGACGGCAAGCTGGACTTCGTCCACACCCTCAACGGCTCCGGCCTGGCAACCAGCCGCATCTTCCCCGCCATCGTCGAGCAGAACCAGCGCGCCGACGGCTCCATCGTCGTCCCCGAGGTCCTGAGAAAGTACCTGGGCGGCATTGAGGTTATTGAGAAGAAGTAATTCCCAGATCCCATACCGAAAGAAGGTGATTCTTTGGCGGATGTATTTATCAGCTACAGTTCCAAAGATGCAGCAAGCGCGAATTATCTGCTGAAAACGCTTGAGAGCATGTATCTCACCTGTTGGATGGCTCCGCGCGACATCCCGGCAGGAGACAATTTCGCGGATGTGATCCCGGCGGCCATGCGCAGTTCCAAGGTTTTTCTGGTCCTGGTGTCCCGGAATTCCCAGAACTCCCCGCAGGTCCTCAATGAGCTGGCCTTCGCTTCCACCATCAAAATCCCCCGCTTCTCCGTACAGCTTGATGATCTGCCTCTGAAAAATTCTTTCCATTACCACATCCCGGCTGCCAACCGGTTCGACGGAGCCGGACGCCTGGTGGCCGCCTCCAGTGAGATCGTCTCCCGGCTCCACCAGGAAATCCGCAAAGGACAGCCGGAACCGTTGGAAAGCCCGGAAGAGGCCCATCAGCGTAATGAAGCACACCTGCGCAAGGTAGCCCCTCAATCTTGGTGCCTGTTGGTGGCAGTCGCTGCCGCCATTCTGATCCTGATCGGCTGTCTGGCTTTGATGCTGAAGCTCTTCGATCTGGCAGACTTTCGGCGTTATCTGACCTATGTGATCATCCTTGGAATTGTGATGGCCATGCTGGTCCGGACATCGCTCTTTCAGGAAGAATCGGCTTTTTACCAGGCGGTCCTGAAATTGCTCCGACTCATCAATCGTTTGCCGTTTCCATAACGCAAATCCAACGGAAAGGTCATAACAAATGGAAGACGTCTATATCAGCTGCACCCCAACGGACGCAGCTGCCGCCAAGCGTTTCTGCAGCGATCTGGAAGCAAGCGGGATCCGCTGCCGTGTCTGCATTGCAGATCCTTCCGCCCGGCCGGCTTCCACGGGCAGGATCCCCCCTGTCCTTCTTTATACAAGGATCTATGTTCCCCTGGTGTCCCGCCATTCGCTTTCCTCTGCCGTTATGAAGAATGAGTTGTACTGGGCAACCGAGGAATACATCCCCATATTCCCCGTCCATCTGGACAAAGCGCCCCTGAACGATTCCTTCAGCTTCTATCTCGGCACAAAACAGTGGATATCGGTAAAACGGAGCCTTGGCACCGCTTCCAAAAAACTGTGCCGTGTGATCCGGGATGAGCTGGAGCCGCAGCAGAAAAAAACCGCAGAGCCTGCGGACAACAGCGAGAAGGAGACGAACAGACTCATCATCCGGGCCATGCTTTGCATTGGATGCGTCCTGGCCTACCTGATCATCAGCACAGTATTGTCCTCGCTGATGTGGGATACGCATTACAGCCTGTTCTGGAATATTGACGCGGTCCTGGGCCTTGCCGTGTGCGTGATCATCTTTTTCATCATGGCACCGATGTATGGCGGTTACAAGGTGTTTCTGCGTACGATCGCAGAAAAGCTGCGGGATGCATTCCGCGGCGAATAAACAAACGTATGCTGGCCGGATACCCCGGCAGCATCCATGGAAGAATACATATTATGAAAGATCAAACGCGGTATTCCCAGTGATTCATTCATAATTGTATATTTGAAATCACAGAAAGGAACATAACATTATGAGCAAAATCAAGCCCTCCTGGTGGGATGAGTTCGTGGCCTTTGCCGTGAAGGGCAACGCCATGGCACTGGCCGTTGGTACCATCATCGGCGCCGCCTTCTCCACCATCACCAAGTCCCTGACCGACGACGTCATCATGCCCATCATCGCCATCTTCATGGGCGGCATCGACTTCAGCGAGCTGAAGATCACCCTGCCCCGGCTGTTCGGCGAGCCCGTCCTGGATGAGGCCGGCAACGAGATCCTGAACACCCTGAACTACGGCAACTTCATCTCCGCCGTCATCAACTTCGCCATCCTGGCCCTGGTTGTCTTCTTCCTGGTCAAGGGCCTGAACAAGATGGCCGAGATCGGCAAGAAGAAGGAGGAGGAGGCCCCCGCCGAGGAGCCCGCTCCCCCCGAGCCCTCCCCCGAGGAAGTCCTGCTGACCGAGATCCGCGACCTGCTGAAGAACAAGTAAACAAGAAATTTGTCCACAGACTTTTCAAAGTCTGTGGACTTTTTTTACGCTCTGCAAATAACCGTAGGGAACGCCGTCCCCGGCGTTCCATCAGGCTGTCGAAGAACCTATATTTCTGAGCGCACCGTAGGGGCGACCCTCGGTCGCACGCCGAAAAACAGCGTTTTTCGGATTTTCCGAAGGAAAATAAGCCTGTTTTCGCCTTACGGCGACAGATTTTGCTTTACAAAATCTGCGGGCGATCAAGGATCGCCCCTACGAGTACCTTTTTCGTCACGCTGCGGCACGCCGCTTTCAAAGCGGCGTGCCTTTGCTTTTTCAGGAGCGTTTGTGAAAAAAGGATAGAATCAGGACATTTTTACCGAATATTTTGTAAGTAAAAAATCCGTTCCAAATAGAATTCTTTTTGACAAATCCTGCCGGAGAGACTATAATAATCAGTGGAGTATCAATATATTTGCATCGAATACCATATCATTCTTTGAAGAAAGGAATCATACCTTATGTACAAGATCGTGCGCAAAAAGGATCTCAACGCCAGCGTCTGTCTGCTGGAGATCGAGGCCCCCTTCGTGGCCCGCAAGGCCCAGGCCGGCCAGTTCATCATTTTCCGCATCGATGAGATGGGTGAGCGTGTTCCCCTGACCATCGCCGGCTACGACCGGGAGAAGGGCACTGTTACCATCATTTTCCAGAAGGTGGGCTTCTCCACCATCGCCCTGGGCAATCTGAACGAGGGCGACTACATCCGCGACTTCGTCGGCCCCCTGGGCCGTCCCACCCACACCGAGGGCGTCAAGCGCGTCTGCGTGGTGGGCGGCGGCGTGGGCTGCGCCATCGCCCTGCCCTCCGCTGCGGCCTTCAAGGAGGCCGGTGCCGAGGTCGACGTCATCGTCGGCTTCCGCAACAAGGACATCGTCATCCTGGAGGACGAGTTCCGCGCCGTGGCTGACAACATGTACCTGATGACCGACGACGGCTCCTACGGCGAGCAGGGCTTCGTCACCGTCAAGCTCGACGAGCTGCTGAAGGCAGGCCGGGAGTACGACGCCGTTCTGGCCATCGGCCCCATCCCCATGATGAAGTTCGTCTGCAAGACCACCGAGCCCTACGGCGTCAAGACCATGGTTTCCCTGAACCCCATCATGGTCGACGGCACCGGCATGTGCGGCGGCTGCCGCGTCACCGTCGGCGGCGAGGTCAAGTTCGCCTGCGTCGACGGCCCCGAGTTCGACGGCCACAAGGTGGACTTCGCCGAGCTGATGAGCCGCAACGCCACCTACCGCCCCCGCGAAGCTGAAGTTACCGAAACCCACGCCTGCCGCATGGACGCCATGGGCAAGGCTCTGATCAAGTAAGGAGGAGCAAAACATGGCTAACATGACTCTTGTTAAGACTCCCATGCCCGAGCAGGACCCCAAGGTCCGCGCCCGCAATTTCCAGGAGGTCGCCCTGGGCTACACCGCCGAGATGGCCATCGAGGAGGCCGGCCGCTGCCTGAAGTGCAAGAACCCCAAGTGTGTCGAGGGCTGCCCCGTCAACGTCCGCATCCCCGAGTTCATCGCCAAGGTCCAGGAGGGCGACTTCAAGGCCGCCTATGAGATCATCACCTCCACCAATGCCCTGCCCGCCCTGTCCGGCCGCGTCTGCCCCCAGGAGAGCCAGTGCGAGGCCCGCTGCGTCCGCGGCATCAAGGGTGAGCCCGTGGCCATCGGCCGTCTGGAGCGCTTCGTCGCCGACTGGTACCGTGAGAACGTCAACGCCATGCCCGAGAAGGTCGCCTCCAACGGCATCAAGGTCGCCGTGGTCGGCTCCGGCCCCGCCGGCATGACCGCCGCCTCCGATCTGGCCAAGCTGGGCTACCAGGTGACCATGTTCGAGGCCCTGCACACCGCCGGCGGCGTTCTGGTCTACGGCATCCCCGAGTTCCGTCTGCCCAAGGCCATCGTCGCCAACGAGATCACCAAGCTGGAGGCCCAGGGCGTCGAGGTCATGACCAACATGGTCATCGGCCGGGTCCTGACCATCGATGAGCTGTTCGAGATGGGCTACAAGGCCGTCTTCGTGGGCTCCGGCGCCGGTCTGCCCATGTTCATGAACATCCCCGGCGAGGCTCTGGTTGGCGTCATGTCCGCCAACGAGTACCTGACCCGTACCAACCTGATGAAGGCCTACAATCCCGATGCCGACACCCCCGTCATCCAGTCCAAGGCTGTGGCCGTCGTCGGCGGCGGCAACGTGGCCATGGACGCCGCCCGCTGCGGCATGCGTCTGGGCGCCGAGCATGTGTATGTCGTCTACCGCCGCGGCGAGGCTGAGATGCCCGCCCGTGCCGAGGAGAAGCACCACGCCAAGGAGGAGGGCATCGAGTTCAAGACTCTGTGCAACCCCATCGAGATCATCGGCGATGAGAACGGCCGCGTCAAGGCCATGAAGTGCATCCGCATGGAGCTGGGCGAGCCCGACGCCTCCGGCCGCCGCCGTCCCATCGAGGTCCCCGGCTCCGAGTTCGAGCTGGAGGTCGACACCGTCATCATGTCCCTGGGCACCAGCCCCAACCCCCTGATCCGGACCACCACCCCCGGCCTGGAGACCAACCGCAAGGGCTGCCTGATCGTCAATGAGAACGAGATGACCACCCGCGACGGCGTCTTCGCCGGCGGCGACGCCGTCACCGGCGCTGCCACCGTCATCCTGGCCATGGGCGCCGGCAAGAAGGCCGCCGCCGCCATCCACAACTACCTGTCCGAGCAGAAGTAAGTCCATAAAATGTTACGTCCCCCGGTCCAACTGGACCGGGGGACTCATGTATTGTTCGAAAAGAATGTAGGGGACGGCCTCCGTGCCGTCCCCCTTTTTGTGGTCCCGTGGGACCACAAAAAAACACAATTTCCGTATTCGCCGAACCTGTCTGGAACCCTGATAGCTGGTACCACGGAACGGCACGGAGGCCGTTCCCTACATCCAGACAGGAATTACTTCAGCCGGTACAGCACCCTGGGCCGTCCGCCTGTCTCGTAGTCGATGGCGCTGGTCAGAACGCCCGCGTCGATCAGGTAGTTCAGGTAATGGCGCACCGTCACCCGGCTCAGGCCCGAGGCGGCGGACAGGCTCTCGCAGGTATGCTCCTCCGCCTGCTCCCGCTTCAGCACCTCCCGGATGTTTTCCAGGGTCCTGGCGTTCAGGCCCTTGGGCAGCTCCCGCTGGCGCTCCGGCGCGGGCTGGTTGCCCAGCAGCCGGTCCACCACCGCCTGGTCGGCCCTGTCGGCCTTCCGGACCAGACTGGTCTTGGCCCGGAACCGCTGGACCGAATCCCGGAGCCGGTCATAGGAGAAGGGCTTGATGATGTAGTCCTCGATGCCCAGCCGCAGGGCATCCTCCACGACCTTCATCTCCGTGGCAGCGGTGATCATGATGACGGCTGTCTGGATGCCGCTGCCCCGCATCTGCCGCAGCAGCTCCACGCCGCTGCACACGGGCATGTACACATCCATGACGGCAAGATCCACCGGATTCTTCCGCAGGGATTCCAGGGCCTCCTGGCCGTTGGTAAAGACCCCGCAGACCCGGAAGCCCTCCATCCGGTCCAGATAGGCGGCGTTCAGCTGGGCGACCATGGGGTCGTCCTCCACAACAATGATCCGAATCATAATCTGTCTCCTCGCTCCCGGCTGAAAATGAGGGAGAAGGTGGTACCGGAGCCGGGTTCCGTGTCCACATCGATGGAGCCGCCGCGGCGGTCCACGATCTCCCGAATGAGCTTCATTCCGATGCCCCGGCCGGACCGGGACTTGGTGGAGAAGCCGTCCTCAAAAATACGGGGCAGGTTCTCGGGCGCGATGCCCACGCCGGTGTCGCTGACCATCACAAGCAGACCTTTTTCGTCCTCGGTGATCTGCATGGCTACGCTGCGGATGCCGCCGGCCGGGGCGGCGTTGACGGCCTCCATGGCGTTTTCCATCAGGTTGCCCAGCACCGTCACCAGCTCCCGGGTGCTTAGATATCGGCTCCGCTCCGGGAGCTGGGAGTTGTTCAGCAGGGTCAGGTCGATGTCCAGCTCCCGCATATTGCTCTCCTTGCCCAGGATCAGCGCCGCCACGTTGGGATTGCGGATCAGCTTCATCACCGGGCCGATGATATGCTCATGGGCCTGGGACAGGCTGCCGATGTAGGCCTGGGCCTCGTCCACATAGCCCATCTGCAGCAGACCGGAGATGACCTGGACCTTGTTGAGGAATTCGTGGGTGTTGGCCCGGAGGACGCCCAACATATGTCTGGCGCCCACCAGCTCGTCGGCGTAGCGCATGACCTCGGACTTGTCCGTCAGGACCAGCACCTGCCGGGCCCAGCGATTGGAGTCCGGGAGCCGGATGTTTTTCGCCAGGACATTGGCCCGGCTGGTCTGCTGGCCCAGCTCCTGGTCGGTCCGGTCCCGGAGGCTGGAGCCGTCCTCGGCCCGGAGCAGGTCATCCACCTGCTGCCCCACCAGCAGATCCTCCC
>JAFQSI010000319.1 GCA_017409645.1 Oscillospiraceae bacterium
ATCTGCAGCCGGTCCGACAAGACCGCCGAGGCGGCGGAGCTGGGCGTCCGCTGGTTCCGGGACTGGCGCGAGCTGATCGATTCCGGGCTCTGCGACGCGGTGATCCTGACGGTGCCCCATTTCCAGCACCACGAGATCGCCATCTACGCCCTGGAGCAGGGCGTGAACGTGCTGTGCGAAAAGCCCGCGGGCGTCCGGGCCTCGGATGTACGGAAAATGCTGGAGGCCGAGAAAAACAGCACCGCGAAGCTGGGCATGTTTTTGCAGCAGCGGACCATCCCGCTGTTCGCCACCATCAAGGGGATCGTGGACTCCGGGGAGCTGGGCCAGCTGCGCCGGTCCAACTGGATCATCAACACCTACTGGCGGCCCGACAGCTATTATGCCTCCGCCGCCTGGCGGGGGACCTGGAGGGGCGAGGGCGGCGGATTGCTGGTCAACCAGCTGCCCCACTATCTGGATCTGTGGCTGTACCTGTGCGGCACCCCGGCGCGGGTCTATGCCCTGAACCGCCACGGCGCCTACCGCAATATCACCGTTGAAAATGACGTGACCGTCCTGGCAGAGTATCCCGACGGGACCACCGGCGTCTTCGTGGCCTGCACCCATGATCCCATGGGCACCGATCGGCTGGAGATGGACTTCGAGAAGGGCAAGATCGTCGTGGAGGACAGCTGCCGGGCCAAGCTCCACCGGTTCCACCGGTCCGACGGCCAATGGAACGAGTCCATGGACGCCGAGCAGATGCACCGGCTCCTGAAATCCGGCGAACGGCACCACGACACCGCCGACATCGCCGAGGGTCTGCCCTACGGCGTCCGCCACGGGGAGCTGATCGAGAATTTCGCCCGCCACATCCGGCTGGGAGCGCCGCTGATCGCCACGGGGCTGGACGGCCTGCGGCAGGTGGAGCTGGCCAACGCCATCGCCCTGTCCGGCTGGCTCCGGGAGATGGTCCCGAACCCCTGCGACAGCGCCCGGTTCGACGCCGAGCTGCAAAAGCGCATGGCGGAGGAATAAACGAGATACCACGGCGTGCCAAATCAGGCGTACAAGGCTGAAGCTACCACTGTCATTGCGAGGAGGCCGAAGGCCGACGTGGCAATCCGTTCTTTTTCCGCTCCCTCCGGGAGCGGGCGATGCTCCGCATCGCAGGAGATACGGATTGCCACGGGCTTCGCCCTCGCAATGACAGTGGTAGTCAGAACCTGCTTTTATCCATTCGACTGCGCGAAGTTGATGTCATGACCCCATGGGAAGCGATTTGGTTCGTAACTCCTGCTTTTTCCAAGCATCCGAAGGCTTGAGTCATATTATGAGAGGAAACACCTATGGATCTTATCTATCCATCTTACTATCAAAAATTCACCTGCATCGCCTCCGACTGTCCCGACAGCTGCTGCCATGAGTGGGAGGTCCAGGTGGACGCCGATTCCGCAGCCCGGTACCGCGCCATGGAGGGCACACTGGGCGACGCCCTGCGGGAAGCCCTCTACGACGAGGACGGCGAGGTCTATCTGCGAAACCAAAACGGCCGCTGCCCCATGTGGCGCGGGGACGGTCTGTGCCGGATCCAGGCGGAAATGGGCCACGGGGCCCTCTGCGCCGTCTGTCAGCAGTTCCCCCGGCTGCGCCACGACTACGGCGACTTTGTGGAGCTGGGTCTGGAGCTGAGCTGCCCGGAGGCCGCCCGGCTGATCCTGACGGAAGCTCCCGAATGGGTCACGGAATCCCTCCCCGGCGGTGCTGAGCCGGAGTACGATGCCGAGATCATGGACATTCTGCAAAAGAGCCGTCCCTATGCCCAAAGCTTGCTGGAGAAC
>JAFQSI010000320.1 GCA_017409645.1 Oscillospiraceae bacterium
CACCGACGCCCTGCCCCAGACGGCGGAGCATGTTGAAGGTGCCGTTGATGCTGCCCTCGGTCCGCTTGCCGGTGAGGTATTCATTATACTCGATGGACTCGCCCAGCATGCCCCACTGCATCATAATGCTTAAGTTGGCAAAGCCGGAAGCCACGGCGTTCCAGCCGATGTGGACCCATACATTGACTGTAGTCAGGGCGTGGGCCGCAAACAGACCCACATACAGCGCCGCACCGATCAGCAGACTCCCCCGCAGGAGCCGCTCGGAGCCGAATTTCCCGGAGAATTTCGGCGCGAAGGACATGAACAGGATGGTCACCGGCATGCTCAGAATGGCGGCGGTACTCATCAGACTCAGCCGTCCCAGCACATCAGCGTACATATAGGTGCCCAGGGAGCCGCTGACGGACATCAGCACGCCCTGGAGCATGCCGTGGATGCACAGGGCCAGCACCGCCCGATTCTTGGTCAGCACCACGGCAATGTCGCTGACGCGGATGGGGGCCGCGTTCACGCTGCGGCTGGCGGCGTTCCGCTCCTCGGTCAGGGCGTAGCAGCCCATGCACAGCACCAGACCGATGGCCGCGCAGACAGTGACGCCCACGCCGTAGCCCAGCTGGGGATCCTTCTCAAAAAACTCGATGATCCGTGGAAAGAGGACCTGGGGCAGGATGCCGCCCAGGGTGCCGCCGATGCCCCGGGCCGCAGAAAGCTTGGAGCGCTCATCATCATTGACGGCCATACCGGAGATCAGACCGGCAAAGGCGATGACATGGATGGCGTAGACCGCCTCATACATCAGGTAGGTGGTGAAGGCCACCACGATCCGGCCCATGCCGTCCACCCAGCCCGGCGCCGTGAAGACCAGGATCGCGCAGACCGACAGCATGGGGGCCATCCGGAGGATCCAGGGACGGAATTTGTCCCGCTTTCCCCCGGAGGCGGCGAAGGACCGATCCAGCATCACGCCCACAAAGGGATTGGCCAGCGCGTCAAAGAGCTTCCAGATCAGGGTCATCACGGAAATGACGGCGGTGTCGATCAGGGCCACGTTGATGTAGTAGCGGGTGGTGAAGGCGGTCATCAGACCGAAGGTCATGCAGCCGCCGAAATCGCCCAGAGCGTAGCCGATCCGGTGCCGGGCGGTCAGCGGCTTGATTTGGTTGGACTTGTTCATATTGTATCCCTCCTGTATAGCTGCCTGTATTATAATGCAGAATACTTGCGGACGCAACTGTTTTCGCAAAAAAGGACCGCTGCAAAAAGCAGCGGTCCGGGGTGGTTATTTGGGTTTTCTGCGGTTCAGAGCGCGGCGGGCGTAGGCGCGGATGTCGTCGTTGGCGTCGTAGAGACATTCTTCCAGAAGCTCGGGAGTCAGCATACGGCGGCGGCCCATCTGCTGCAGGGCGTCGGCCCGACATTCGGAGCAGTAAGTAGTGTGGAAGATGAATTCCAGGGCGGACCGGGGTGCCAGGGGCTTTTGCTTGTCCATGCGCAGGACGGAGAGCTGGTCGCCGTGCCACGAAGTGGTACACTCAAAGTCGATGTGCTGATTTCTCAGGTGGGACAGGAGCAGCGCCTCGTCCTGTCGTTCGTAATTTGTGCAGAGGGCACCGAAGGCGTCCTCATCGGTCGATAGCCGGGAAATGGCGAATTCCCGGACGGCCGGGTGGCGCGTATGTTCCAGAGCGTTCCAGGCTCGCTGGTGGAGCAGCTCATGGTCTGATAGCGCATCGGCAAGGATGGGAGCGGGATCGGCGGGGTAGGGACTCCAGAAGAAAGCATCCAGGGCATCGGCCTTTTCCTCCGGAGTGGATGCGGACAGGTACCGCTCCACAGCGGCGCTGATCCGGTCCTCGTCCCGGCATTGCCAGGGGAGCCGGGGGCTGCGCCTTTTGGCAAGCTGAGCCTGGAATTCCGCCCAGGCCGTTTCATGGACCCGCAGGAATTCTGCCAGAAGGGGGTCTTTTTCAGCGGCC
>JAFQSI010000321.1 GCA_017409645.1 Oscillospiraceae bacterium
ACGCCAAGCGCGGCGAGCATAAGATCTCCGCCGAGGACTCCAAGGTCCAGGTCTGGGTCGTTCCCACCAACGAGGAGCTGATGATCGCTCAGGATACCGCCGAGCTGGTCAAGGCTGCCAAGTAAGTTTTCTCCATAAGCAAGAGGACTCCCGGAAACGGGAGTCCTTTTTGCAATTTGGAAATGTGTTGAATTTACATTGGAATGTGTGTATAATAAGTCAGGCGAAGCCTGGAGTCTCCTCCTGTAGGGCGGGGTCATGACCCCGCCGACCAGGCTGAAATTACTGACCAGCCAAATCAACGGGAACACCTTCAGGTTTCCGTGTCATTGCCACGCCTTCGACCCGCAATGGCAGCGGTGCTTGGAAGTCTGCCGCAACCATTTTGCATTGTACCATTTTCCGGTGCGTCGGCGGGGGCATGCCCCCGCCCTACAGAATGAAAACGATTATCCACAAAAGGAGTATCCAATATGAATGTTTTAGACCGTTTCTTAAACTATGTGACCTACGACACCCAGTCCGATGAGACGTCCGCCACCTGCCCCTCCACTGCCAAGCAGAAGGTCCTGGGCGCGGCCCTCGTCGAGGAGATGAAGGCCATCGGCATTGCTGACGCCTTCATGGACGAAAATGGCTATGTCTACGGTACCGTTCCCGGCGACCCGGAGCTGCCCACCATTGGCCTGATCGCCCACATGGACACCGCCCCCCAGGCTCCCGGTGCGAATGTCAAGCCCCGGGTGGTGGAGTTCACCGGCGAGGATGTGTGCCTGAACGAGGAGAAGGGCATGTACCTGCGCGCCAGCGATTACCCCTACCTGAATAACTGCATCGGCAAGCATCTTGTTGTCACCGACGGCAACACCCTGCTGGGCGCGGACAACAAGGCCGGCGTGGCCGAGATCATGGCCTGCGCCGAGTACCTCATTCAGAACAAGCCCCGCCACGCCACTCTGAAGATCGGCTTCACCCCCGACGAGGAGATCGGCCGGGGCGCGGACGAGTTCGATGTGGACGGCTTCGCCGCCGACTATGCCTACACCGTCGACGGCGGCGAGCTGGGCGGCGTGGAGTATGAGACGTTCAACGCAGCCGCCGCCACCGTCACCATCAAGGGCCTGTCCATCCACCCCGGCGCAGCCAAGAACAAGCTGATCAACGCCAGCCAGGTGGCCATGGAGTTCCACGCCATGCTGCCCGTCCACGAGCGGCCCGAAAGCACCGAGGGCTACGAGGGCTTCTGCATGCTCCGCGACATCACCTCCAATATTGAGGAGGCCGTCATGCACTACATCGTCCGGGACCACGACGATGAGAAGTTCGAGCAGAAGAAGGACCGCTTCTACCAGATCGCCGTGTATCTCGATTCCATCTACGGCGAGGGTACCGTGGAAGTCGAGATGAACGACAGCTACTACAACATGCGCCGCCAGATCGAGCCGGTGATGTATGTGGTCGACCGGGCCCGGGCCGCCATGGAGCGGCTGGGCATCACCCCCTATTCCGTCCCCGTCCGGGGCGGCACCGACGGTGCCCGCCTGAGCTACATGGGTCTGCCCTGTCCCAACCTCTGCACCGGCGGCATGAATTTCCACGGCCGGTATGAGTACGCGGTGGTCGAGGAGATGGAGTCCTGCGCCCGGATCCTGGTGGAGATCCTGACCGATCCCGATCTGAGCAAGTAAGAAAAAAGACACGCCATCAAACCGATGGCGTGTCTTTGATTTGGGCTTGCAAAATCCGCTCCGACTGGTATAATGGTGGATAATAGGCTATCTATATCCCAAGGAGGGGTTTGTATGCGGCTTCTGCGGCTGAAACTGAACCGATGGATCAACCGAAAACTGACGGGGATCAGCACCACCAGGCTCATTGCCCTGGCCTTTGCGTCGATCATTTTGATCGGAACGCTGCTGCTGATGACGCCGGCGGCGTCGAGAAGCGGGATCGGCTGCTCCTTCCGGGGGGCGCTGTTCACCGCCACCTCGGCCACCTGCGTCACGGGTCTGACGCTCTTCGACACCTGGACCCAATGGAGCGCCTTCGGGCAGATCGTGATCCTGACGCTGATCGAGATCGGCGGTCTGGGCTTCATGTCGGCGGCCTCTATTTTCGTCTTTGTCCTGCGCCGCCGGGTGGGCATGAAGCAGCGGCTCGTCATGGCCCAGTCCCTGAGCGTGGAGGACATGAGCAGCGTGGTGGACCTGCAAAAGGTGGTGCTGAAGGGCAGTCTTTCGATCCAGGCCATCGGCGCGGCGATCCTGTTTCTGCGGTTCTGGCCGGAGGTGGGGCCGCGCAAGGCCCTGCACTGGGGCGTGTTCCATTCCATCTCCGCCTTCTGCAACGCGGGCTTCGACATCATGGGCTGCTTTGCTCCCGGCAGCAGCGTCATGGGCTACAACACCGACTATGTTGTCTGCCTGACCCTGATGGCCCTGGTGGTCCTGGGCGGCCTGGGCTTCTTCGTCTGGGAGGAGGTCGCACGGGTCCGCTGCTTCAAAAAGCTCAGCGTCTATACGAAGCT
>JAFQSI010000322.1 GCA_017409645.1 Oscillospiraceae bacterium
ATGGATCGGGAAATTCTGAACGAGAAGCTCCTTCCGTTGATCGATGAGCGTTATCAGAATCATTGTGCCTCTATCACCGGCCAGCCCTTCCAATGGGAGCATGATGAAGCTCTCTATCAAAAGACCCTCTCTGCTGAAAATCTGCAGAATATGCATCTGAGTTTCTTCGACAGCAGCCTCACGGTCCGTTTCCCGGCATGGTATCCCGGTTCCGAAACTGCGTTCATGGAGACTTTGGAGGTACCGATGTTTGAAAAAAACGGGGCAGAATTAGATGGTACCTCTTGCATGGATGCGGCAGATGTGATGATGTTCCCCGGCTTGATGGAACTGCTGGTCTCCCGGAACAGCAGTATTGTTGGCAATGGGACTATGGATTATGTGGCCTGGCAGCATAACGATGTTCTGATCGTTGCAATTGGCTGGTTTGGTGCGGATGACGATGCGTTCGATTACGATGTTTGCTCTGTTGACCTGAACACCGGCATGTGGTTTGATTGCAGCGAAACCCTGGAGGACCTGGGACAGGACTATGATTCTTTCCGCAGCTATGTTCTGGATGCACTGAAGCTCAAGCTGGAGTCCAGAGGATAAATCCCTCCTATAGTGAAGTGACCCCAAAAAGTTAGACAAATATTTCGAACTCAAATTATTCAAGCAGCCAAGAGGGCTTGCTGTCTGTGTAATGCAGGTGGCAAGCCCTTTGACTTTGCCTTGATGCGCCTGTTGTTGCAGTAATCGATGCAAGCGATCACTTCCTGTTTGAAGTGATCGACAGATTCAAACTCCTGCAAGTACAGCAGCTCGCTTTTGAGGTGGCCGAGAAAACGCTCCATGGCTGCTGCCGTGGCAAATCATGGGATCACTCCTTTGGGTTTCTGGGAACAGTATAGAACATCCGGTGGAGGATGCATAGGAAAAAATTCTTCGATTCGGGGCTGATGCTGTGTTATGATTGCCTTTTCTGCCCTTTTCCCCTATAATAAGGGGGAAAGTATGATCAGGGAGGGAAAATATGAACAACAAGGTCGATCTGCACATCCACACCACCGCCTCCGACGGCTCGGACAGTCCCCGGGTGCTGGCTGGGAATATCAAAAAGGCGGGCATCGGGCTGTTCTCCGTCACGGACCACGACACCATCTCGGGAGCCCTGGCCATGGAGCCGCTGGTGCCGGAGGGGGTCCGGTTCGTCCGGGGCATCGAATTCTCCTGCGCCGATCCGGCGGGGAAGTGCCACATCCTGGGCTACGGCTACGATCCGGACCACCCGGCCTTCCGGGCGGCCCTGGCCGAGGGACGGCAGCTGCGGCTGGCGAAGATGGCGCTGCGGATCGAGGCCCTGGCCCGGGATCACGGTATTGTGCTGACAGAAGGAGAGCTTCAGTGGGTCATGAGCCACGAAAGCCCCGGCAAGCCCCACCTGGGACAGGTCCTGATGGACCGGGGGCTGGCGCCGACCCTGGACCGGGCCATCCAGGGCTACCTGCGGGACGTCCCCGGCCGGGACCGGATCGACGCGAAGACCGCCGTGGAGGCCATCACCGCCGCCGGAGGCTTCCCGGTCTGGGCCCATCCCCTGGGCGGCGAGGGGGAGAAGCGGCTGACGCCGGAGCGGTTCAGCCGATTGCTGCAGGCCCTGCTGGGCTACGGCATCCGGGGTATGGAGTGCTGGTATTCGAGATATTCCATGGCGGATGTGGACTTCCTGCTGGAGCAGGCGGACAGGCACGGCCTGACCGTCACCGGCGGCAGCGATTACCACGGCACCAACAAGCAGGATCTGCCCCTGGGGCGGCTGAATACCGACGGGGCCCCATGGACGGTTGACACCGATGCATTATATGGTATAATTTGTAAATAAACGGCTTTTTTCAGGATGGAGGACACCCGATGAAACGCTACACCATGGAACAAAAAGAGGGCTGGACCCTTTACCGCAACCAGGGCGGCGCGGAGATCGGCGCTGCGGACTGTCCGGTCCTGGAGCTGGACGGCTTCCTCTTCAAGGACCCGGAGGGGACCGGCAGGCTGCAGCCCTGGTGCGACTGGCGGCTGACTCCCGAGGAGCGGGCCGCCGATCTGGCGAAGCGCCTGAGCGTGGAGGAGATCGCCGGTCTGATGATCTACTCCGCCCACCAGATGGTCCCCGCGCCCCCCGCCGGGCCCTTTCCCGGCACCTATGGGGGAAAGCCCTTCGCTGAGAGCGGCGCTGAGCCCTGGGATCTGACGGACCAGCAGGTGAAAATGCTGACCGAGGACCACATCCGCCATGTGCTTCTGACGGTGGTCCGGTCCCCCGCCGTCTCCGCCCGGTGGAACAACCGGCTCCAGGCGCTGGCGGAAAAAATGCCCCACGCCATCCCGGTGAACATCTCCTCGGATCCCCGGCATGGGGCGGGGAAGGCCGCCGTGGAATTCAAGAGCGAGGCCGCGTCCGTCAGCAAATGGCCCGAGGGCCTGGGCCTGGCGGCCACCTTTGACGAGGAAATGGTCCGGGATTACGGCCGTGCCGTGGCCGCGGAATACCGGGCCCTGGGCATCGCCACGGCCCTGGGACCCCAGATCGACCTGGGCACCGAGCCCCGGTGGCTGCGCTTCGAGGACACCTTCGGCCCGGACCCGGAGCTGGTGACCCGCTTCGGCAAAATTTACTGCGACGCCCTGCAGACCACCGCAGGTTCCCCCGACGGCTGGGGCCGGGATTCCGTGCTGGCCATGGTCAAGCACTGGCCCGGCGGCGGGCCCTGCGAGGCCGGGCGGGACGCCCACTATCCCTACGGCAAATTCGCCGTCTACCCCGGTGGGCGTCAGAGCGACCACCTGAAGCCCTTCACCGAGGGCGCCTTCCGGCTGGACGGCCCCACGAAAATGGCCGCCGCGGTCATGCCCTACTACACCGTGTCCTGTGATTTTGACGAAAAAACAGGCCGCACCCTGGGCAATTCCTACAACCATCATCTGATCTCCGACCTGCTCCGGGACAAGTACGGCTACGACGGCGTGGTCTGCACCGACTGGGGCATCACCAGCGATCCGGCTCCGGTCCTGGACTCCTTCGGCAGCCGGTGCTACGGCACGGAGGACCTGACCGAAGGGGAGCGGCACCTGAAGATCCTCGAGAACGGCGTGGACCAGTTCGGCGGCAACACCGACATCCGGCCCGTGCTGGAGGCCTACCGTCTCGGCTGCGGGAAGCACGGCGAAGAATGGATGCGCGGGCGGTTCGAGCAGTCCGCCCGACGGCTTCTGCTGGGCTCCTTCCGCTGCGGATTGTTCGATCAGCCCTACCTGGATCCTGCGGAATCCGAACGGATCGTGGGCTGCGCCGAATTTACCCGGCGGGGCTTCGAAGCCCAGCTGAAGTCCCTGGTCCTGCTGAAAAACAAGGGCGTGCTGCCCCTGAAGGAGAAGCTGAAGGTCTATGTCCCCGACAGGCACATCGGCCCCGGCAAGACCTTCTTCCGGACCCCGGACCCCGGCCGGAACCTGCCCGGCGCGGACCGGGAGATCGTCGAAAAATACCTGACCTGGGCGGACACGCCGGAGGAAGCGGACGCGGCCCTGGTCTTCATCGAGAGCCCCATCTCCGACGGCTACGATCAGGAGCAGGGCTACCTGCCCATCACGCTGCAGTATCGGCCCTACACCGCCGACACGGCCCGGGAAGCCTCCCTGGCCGGCGGGGATCCCCGGGAGACTTCCCCAAACCGCAGCTACCGGGGCAAAACCAACACCGCCCGGAACGAATCGGACCTGGATCTGGTCCTGAACGCCCGGAGGACCATGGGGGACAAGCCCGTCGTCGTGGTCATCCGGATGCACCACGGGGCGGTGCTGGGGGAGCTGGAGCCCGCCGCCGACGCCATCGTCGTGGACTTCGGCGTCCAGGAGGAGGCCATCCTGGAGCTGCTCACCGGCAGGGCGGCCCCCGCCGGAAGGCTCCCCATCCAGCTGCCTGCGGATATGGAGACGGTGGAGGTCCACTGCGAGGACAGGCCCCTGGACCTGACGGCCTACACCGACGAGCTGGGCAATACCTACGATTACGGCTTCGGCCTGACCTACAGAAAAGCATCACGATCTGCAGGGGGTGTTTCACGTGAAACGTCAACATAAAGGACATATCCCGCTGCTGTGGAAGCTGATGATCTGGATTATCGTTGCCGGCTTCGCGATGCTGACGCTGACCATGGCGGTGACGCTTCGCTACACGCTGAATTCCTTACAGAGCAAGATCGACGAGATCCTCATGTCCACCGTCAAGACCCTGGCAGAAAGCCCCCTGGTTCTGGAGGAGCTGCGGGACGGCGTCTGCAGCGAGGATATGGCGATCTATCTGACCAGTGTGGTCGACAACACCGCCGATCTGGACTACATCACCATCGCGGACACAAATTCCATCCGCAGCTTCCATATCGACCCGGCCTTCGTCGGCAGGACCTTTGAGGGCGGCGACCAGTACCGGGCCCTGGCGGGGGAGGTCTATATTTCCGATGTCAACCCCGACAATTTCGAGGGCCAGCGCCGGGCCTTCCATCCGGTCTATGAGGAGGACGGCACCATCATCGGCTTCATCATGGCCTCCACCACCCACGACCGGATCGACGAGCTGCGCAGCAACATCCTTTCCACCTATGCAAAGCTCTATCTGATGCTGGCGGTCTGCGCCCTGATCTTTTCCATGCTGCTGGCCATCAACCTGGGCAGGGATCTGCGGGGCATCAAGCCCGATGACCTGCTGCGCGTCTACCTGACCCAGAACGACATGCTCAACGCCCTGGACGAGGGGCTGGTATCCTATGACAACACGGGCAAGGTCCGGCTGGCCAACACCGCCGCCGCCCGGATGCTGGGCCAGCGGGAGGATCTGCTGGTGGGGCAGCAGGTGGATGACCTGCTCCGGGCCGAGGACGGCTCCAGCCTCCGGGACCGGACCGACCAGGAGCTGGGCCAGCAGACCAGCCGGGCCAATGTCCTGGCGAAAAACATCCGGCTCCCGG
>JAFQSI010000323.1 GCA_017409645.1 Oscillospiraceae bacterium
AATTTCTCCAACATCGGCGAGCTGATGCCCCTGGATGTGGCCGCCCAGCTGAGCAAGGTCTGGAAGATCGGCCCCAAGCTGGACGCCGCCATCCCGCCCCGTCCCCCCGTCATGTGCGCCGGCTGCCCCCACCGCGGCCTGTTCTACACCCTGAAGAAGAACAAGATCACCGTTCTGGGCGACATAGGCTGCTACACCCTGGGTGCCGTGGCCCCTCTGGCGGCTGTGGACTCCGTCATCTGCATGGGTGCCTCCGTCTCCGGCCTGCATGGCTTCTCCAAGAGCCAGGGCGGCGCCATGGACAACAAGACCGTGGCCGTCATCGGCGACTCCACCTTCATGCACTCCGGCATCACGGGCCTGGTGAACATGGCCTACAATGAGTCCAATGCCACCGTCATCATCGTGGATAACTCCATCACCGGCATGACCGGCCACCAGCAGAACCCCACCACCGGCTTCAACCTCAAGGGCGACCCCTGCGCCAAGATCGATCTGGAGACTCTGTGCCGGGCCGTGGGCATCAAGCGGGTCCGGGTCATCGACCCCTACAACCTGGCTGAGTGCGACACCGTCATCAAGGAGGAGTTGGCCGCAAACGAGCCCTCCGTCATCATCTCCCGCCGTCCCTGCGCCCTGCTGAAATATGTCAAGCACAAGGCTCCCATCACCGTGGACGAGAACAAGTGCATCGGCTGCAAGAGCTGCATGCGCATCGGCTGCCCCGCCATCAGCATCGTCGGCGGCAAGGCCAAGATCGACAACACCCTCTGCGTCGGCTGCGGCGTCTGCGAGCAGCTGTGCAAGCCCGGCGCTCTGAATCCCAACAAGGAGGCTTAAGTTATGGAAACCAAAAACGTCATGATCGTCGGCGTCGGCGGTCAGGGAAGCCTGCTGGCCTCCAAGCTGCTGGGCCGTCTGCTCCTGCAGAAGGGCTACGACATCAAAGTCTCCGAGGTCCACGGCATGAGCCAGCGCGGCGGCAGCGTCGTCACCTATGTCCGCTTCGGCGACAAGGTCTACTCCCCCGTCATCGACAAGGGCCAGGCCGACTTCATCGTCTCCTTTGAGGAGCTGGAGGCCGCCCGGTGGACCGAATACTTAAAGCCCGGCGGAAAGATCATCACCAACACCCAGCAGATCTCCCCCATGCCCGTCATCATCGGCGCCGCCGAGTATCCCCAGAACCTGATCGCCGAAATGCAGGCCAAGGGTCTGGATGTGGACGCCATCGACGCCCTGTCCCTGGCGGAAGTCGCAGGCTCTTCCAAGGCCGTCAACATCGTCCTGATGGGCCGCCTCAGCAAGTATTTCGATATCCCCGCCGCCGAATGGCTGACCGCCATCGAGGCCAGCGTCCCCGCAAAATTCCTGGAACTGAACAAAAAAGCCTTCCAGCTGGGACTGGAAGCCTGAAAATAGAAAGAAGGATCCTTATGCCAAACTATTATCAGCCGGAAATCGAAACCATGCCCTACGAGCAGCTCCGGGAGCTTCAGAATGAAAAGCTCCTGAAGCAGGTCCGCCATGTCTGGGATAACGTGCCCTACTACCGGGCCAAGATGGAGGCCAAGGGCGTCACGCCCGAGGACATCCAGTCCATCGACGATCTGCACAAGCTGCCCTTCCTGAGCAAAGCAGATCTGCGGGACGCCTACCCCTACGGCCTGCTGGCCAAGCCCCTGGGCGACTGCGTGCGCATCCAGTCCACCTCCGGAACCACCGGCAAGCGCGTTGTGGCCTTCTATACCCAGCACGACATCGATCTGTGGGAGGATTGCTGCGCCCGTGCCATCGTGGCCGCAGGCGGCACCAACGAGGACGTGGTCCATGTGTCCTACGGCTACGGCCTGTTCACCGGCGGCCCCGGTCTGAACGGCGGCAGCCACAAGGTCGGCTGCCTGACCCTGCCCATGAGTTCCGGCAACACCGACCGTCAGCTGCAGTTCATGACCGACCTGGGCTCCACCATCCTCTGCTGCACCCCCAGCTATGCCCAGTATCTGGCCGAGTCCATCTATGAAAAGGGCATCCGGGATCAGATCAAGCTGAAGGCCGGCATCTTCGGCGCGGAAGCCTGGTCCGAGGATATGCGCCAGGATATCCAGAACAAGCTTGGCATCAAGGCCTATGATATCTACGGCCTGACCGAGACTTCCGGCCCGGGCGTGGCCTTCGAGTGCTGCGAGCAGACCGGCATGCACATCAACGAGGACCACTTCATCGCCGAGATCATCGACCCCGACACCGAAGAGGTCCTGCCCCTGGGCTCCAAGGGCGAGCTGGTCTTCACCGCCATCGACAAGGAGGCCTTCCCCCTCCTGCGCTACCGGACCCGCGACATCTGCGTCCTGAGCCGTGAAAAATGCTCCTGCGGCCGGACCCATGTGAAGATGAGCAAGCCCATGGGCCGCAGCGACGATATGCTGATCATCCGCGGCGTCAATGTCTTCCCCAGCCAGATCGAGACGGTCCTGATGCAGCAGGGCTACCCCGCCAACTACCAGATCATCGTGGACCGTGTCAACAACACCGACACCTTCGAGATCATGGTGGAGATGATGCCCGCCATGTTCTCCGACTCCCTGGCCAAGATCAACGAGGCCGAGAAGGCTCTGGTGGCCGCCCTGAAGGCCATGCTGGGCATCTCCGCCAAGGTCCGCCTGGTGGCTCCCAAGTCCATCACCCGCAGCGAGGGCAAGGCCGTCCGTGTCATCGACAAGCGTAAACTCTACTAATGGGAGGTTAATGGTATGAACATTCTGCAGATTTCTGTTTTCCTGGAAAACCGTGCCGGTCAGCTGGCCGAGATCACCAAGCTCCTGGCCGATGAGGGCGTGGATATCCGTGCCCTGTCCATCGCCGAGACTGCCGACTACGGTCTGGCCCGCATGATCGTCTCCGACGCCGGCAAGGCCAGCTCCGTGCTGCTGCACCACGGCGACATCCTGTCCATGACCCCCGTCTACGCCGTGGAGGTCCCCGACCAGCCCGGCGGACTGGCCGAGCTGCTGAAGCTGCTGGCCGACAACAACATCGATGTGGAGTACATGTACTCCCTGTTCTTCCACGAGAAGGGCAAGGCCTGCATGGTCCTGCGCATCTCCAACGAGCCCCTGTTCCTCAGCGTCCTGGGCACCAACCGTGTCCGGATCGTTGGCATGGAGGAGCTGGGACTGAAGTAAGTGATATACGCCTGACGGCGTACGATCAAAAAGTTGAACTGGCACATTGCGCTTTGCAATGTGCCAGTTTTTTCTTATCGGAATGTCCGCCCCATCATCCTTACCATAGCCCTCCCATGGATCCGGTCGTGCCAGATGAACCGGCGCAGGAGCTTTCTCAAGGTCCAGTTCTCGTCCCAGCTGCCCTCAAAGACCCGGTTTTCCAGGAAATCCGGATGTTTTTCCAACATTTCGAAGCCCCGGCAGCGGCACTGTAGAATATCCCCCTCGTTGTCCGCCTCCACGCCGATCTCGCCGAAGTAGTAGGCGTTGACGTTTTTCGTATGCTCGTACATCTCCCGGGC
>JAFQSI010000037.1 GCA_017409645.1 Oscillospiraceae bacterium
TTCGAGGAATTTTCACGCTCCATTTTGAGCCGAATTCTTCGGTTTTCTCCGCCGTTCTATCCAAACTTCATCGGTTTGTGCAGCTATTTGTTTGCCGCTCTCTCGAGCGCTTGGATATACTATCACACCCAAACCCATTTGTCAACACCTTTTTTCACCTTTTTTCAAATTTCTTTTTTACGTAAAATGTGCCGCCCTTTCGGGCGGCACAGCCGGTGGATCAGCCCACCTTGTTTTCGTAGGTCACGACGTCGCTCAGCTCGTCGGCGGAGAAGTAGTACTCCAGGATGATGCGGGCCACCTTGGCCATGTGGCCGCCGGAGCCAGCCTTCTCGCCGTAGACGGCCACGGCGATCTCCGGATCGTCCATAGGCGCGAAGCAGATGAAGGCGCCGTTGGAGGAGCCGCCGGTGCCATGCTCGGCGGTGCCGGTCTTGCCGCAGACCTCCACATCGAAGCCCCGGAAGGCCGACGCGCCGGAGCCGCTGGTGACCACCCGGCGCATGCCCTCGAAAATCGTCTCCACGGTGTCGTTGGACATCTCCGTAACGGACAGCACCTCCCGGGTGTTCTCCTCCACCAGGTTGGAATAGTCCGCGGACACCACCCGCTTGAGGAATGTGGCGGAGTAGCGGGTGCCCTTGTTGGCCACGGCGGCCACATAGGAACACAGCTGCATGGGGGTATAGAGGTGGTCAGACTGACCGATGGAGGCCAGGACCTGGTCCATGGCGTACCAGTGGGCGTCGGAGCCGGAGTATTTCTTCTTCTTCGTCTCCTCGTTGGCCCGCTGGCCGATCCGCTCGCCCAGCTCGATGCCGGTGGGCTCGCCCAGACCCAGGGTCTTGGCCACGGCATCCACGTCGTCCCAGTCCATTCTGTCGCCCAGGACATAGTAGAAATAGTTGCACGAATCCTCCAGGGCGCCCGCCACGTTCAGATAGCCGTGGGTACGGCCGTTGCGGGTATAGATCAGACATCTGGGACTGTTGCCGGGGTACTTGGTGAAGATGCCCTTGTCCTCGATCTCGGTGTAGCGGCTGATGGTCTGAGTCTCCAGGCCCGCGATGGACATGGCGACCTTATAGGTGGAGCCGGGGGGATAAATCTCCTGCAGCGCCCGGTTCAGGGTGGGCTTCATGGGGTCCACCCGCAGCTGGTCCCAGTCCTGGTTGAAGGTGGCAGGGTTGTAGGTGGGATAGGAGGCACAGGCCAGGACCTCGCCGGTCCGGGTGTCCATGACCACCACGGCCATGCCCTGGATATCGGAGCCGCTTCCACTCTCCTGCGCCGTCAGCTCGTCGTGGACCTGCTTCATGGCCTCCTCGGCCACGATCTGCAGGTTCAGGTCGATGGACGTCTCCACGTTGTGGCCCGCCACGGGCTCCTTGACATAGTACTGGGAGACGATGTTGCCGTTCTTGTCCACGACGCGGGCCAGACGGCCGTCGGTGCCGTGGAGGTACTCCTCAAAGGCCTTTTCCAGACCGGATTTGCCCACCTTGTCGTCCATCTTGTAGCCCAGCTCCTTGTAGATCTCCCAGTCATCGGGGTCCATTTTGGAGTAGGTGCCCAGGATGTGGGCGGCGTAGGTGGTGTAGTATTCCCGCTTGGTGCTGGCCGCGGCGTCCAGGCCGGGGACATTCAGCTCCAGGATGGCGTTGAGGATGTCGTCGGGCACATCCTCCAGGAAGACGTAGCTCGACAGGTTGGTGATGTCGGTGCGCAGCTTCAGCTCATAGCGCAGGCCGATGACCGCCCGGGCGTCCTCGTCGGACCAGCTGTCGGGGATCTTGTAGCGGGAGCGCAGGGCCTCCATGAGCCGGGAGGCGGAGATATCCGAGTCGATATCCAGCTCCCAGAGGTAGTCCTGGAAATAGCCCTGCCAGGCGGCGGACTGCTCCGCCAGGGTATACTCGTAGGGCCGCGTCTCGGTGACGGGGAAATTCTCGATATACTCCACGCCCAGCTGGTCTGCCATGCGGATCAGCCGCAGCAGATGGCCGTTGGGATCGTCGGAGTTGGTCAGGACGAAATTGTTGAAGACCAGGTTGTAGCTGGCCCGGTTGCCCACCATCACGTTGCCGTTGCGGTCGAGCAGCTCGCCCCGGGCGGCCTTGACGGTGTAATAGGTGGTATACAGGTCGGAGTCGGCCACCACATCACCGGCTCCCAGCATCTGCACTGCGTACATCCGCACGCTGAACAGCCCCAGGATCAGGGCAAAGGCCAGCAGCATGGCAATGGCGCGAAAACGGGTTATTCTTTCCATGCATTTCCTCCGATCGTTCCGATGCGCTTCAGGGGGACGTAGGCGGCTCCGGCGCCCAGGGTGCCGGCCAGGGCCGTCATCACGAAGACGCCCCAGCGGGCGCTGTAGGTCAGCTCCAGGAACACGCCGGTGGCGAACAGGGCCAGCTCATACAGCACCATCGCACCGCCGACGCAGATCAGGTCCGAGCCTGTGCCCCGGCGCAGGTAGCCCTGCCGGAAGGCGGCGGCCAGAACTGCCGCCAGCGTCAGATAGAGGATGCAGTAGCGGTCCTGTCCGGTGCCGGAAAATACGTAGATCATGGATGCCACCAGGGCGAAAACGGAGCCGTTCTCGGTGCCCTCCAGCACGCAGATCAGGATGATCAGCGCCGGGGCCAGCTCGAAGCAGCCCCCCAGCAGCCGCAGCTGGGCCAGCATGGAGTCCTGCAGCACCAGTCCCGCCACGCAGGTGAGGCTGTACAGCAGCCACTTCAGCACCGAGCGGCGCTGCTTCTGGGTCAGCAGCAGCTTGCCCGCCCAGTCAAAGCCCGTGGGATCCGGGCGAAATTCGATCTTTTTTCTGGCCATGGCGTTACTCCGTGGCGTAGGAGGTCAGGACGAAGATCTGCTCCAGGGAGCCGAAATCCGCCGCGGGCTCCAGAATGGCGTATTTTGCCACGCCCGTCTCGTCAAAGCCCGCGTCCACCACGCTGCCCAGGACCAGATCCCGGGGATACAGGGTGGAGCCGGCGGTGACCACCTGGTCATGGTTGCAGATGACCGCGTCGGAGGGCAGGTAGTTCATGCGCAGGTAGCCCTCCTCGCCGGTGGCGTAGCCGCCCTGGACCATGCCGTTGTAGCCGGAGGTGGCCACGGTGGCGGAGATCTCCAGAGAGGAGTCCAGCACCGTCTTGACCACGGCGTAGTTGGGTCCCACCTCGGTGACCAGACCCACCACCTCGCCGTTGGCGGTGACGACACACTGGTTCAGCTGGACGCCCGCCACAGAGCCCTTGTTGATGGTACATTCCTCCGACCAGTCGCCGGAGTCCCAGCCGATGATGTAGGCGTCGAGCAGCACGAAGTCCTCCCGCTGGATCTTCAGACCCAGCGCTGCGGTGAGCCGCTCCACCTCACGGGTCAGGGCCGCTGCGGCCCGGACCTCCTCCCGGAGCTGGGCGTTTTCGGCCTCGAGCATCTTGACCTGCTCCTCCAGGGCCTCATAGCGGAACAGGTAGCTGTAAATGCCCTCGGCCTGACGGGTCAGAGCCTGGGCGCCGGAGCGCAGGGGCTGCAGCACCGTCTGCACCGTGATATCGGGCAGCCGGAAGCCCAGGGTCCCCGCTGCGATGCTCAGCACGATGGTCACCAGCACCGCGGCGATCAGGACCCGCCGGACCCGTTTGGAAAAGATCTGTTTCATACGCGTACCCCCCAGATCGGCAGCCCGAATGTGCGCAGAATGACGCTCAGCGCACACACCGGCAGACCCATCACATTATAGTAGTCGCCCTCCATGCGGGTGCAGAACAGCGCCGCGCCGCCCTGGATGCCGTAGGCTCCGGCCTTGTCCATGGGCTCGCCGGAGGCGATGTAGGCCCGGATCTCGTCGGGATGGAGATCCCGGAAGCGAAGTCTGGTCACCTCCGTATGGGTGACGATCTCATCGCCCTTCACCACCGTCATGCCCGTCATCACCTGATGGTTCCGCCCGGACAGCAGCGACAGCATGCGGAAGGCATCGGCCTCATCCCTGGGCTTGCCCAGCACCTTGCCCTCGCAGACCACGATGGTATCGGCGGCGATGACCACATCATCGGGCTCCCGGACAACAGCCAGCGCCTTCAGGCGGCTGACCCGGGCCACCTCCTCCTCGGGAGGTTTGGTTTCGTCCATAGTCTCGTCAATATCCGCAGCCCGGACGACGAAATCCAGGCCCGTCAGTCCCAAAAGCTCCCGCCGCCGGGGAGACTGGGACGCTAAAATCAGGTTCATTGAAATCCTCCAGTTTATATGAGATTAGAGATTGGAGAGTGGAGAGTGGAGATTTTCCCTGATCTCCAATCTCCAATCTTCACTCTCCACTCTGAATCAATCCAAACCCCGCAGGTACAGCCCTCTCGTGCAGCTGCCGGGCTCGAAGGGGGCCATATTCACGAAGTCCCGCAGACAGCGGTCCACCTCCCGGGCGTTCTCCGTGGTGAAGTACAGCCGCAGGCCCCACAGGCCCAGACGGCTCAGGTCCTCCCGGCGGTCCAGCAGACTCAGCTTCTTGCCGTTGAGCAGCACGCTGCGGCAGGAGCGGCCATCCTTGATGATGGGGAATTCCGCGCCGGTCCGATCCACCAGCTTTTGCGGCCCCTGCTGGCAGACGCAGGCTCCCATGCGGTTTTTCATGATGCAGTTCTCCGTGACCATCAGGGGCATCCGGCCATAGATCAGCAGCTCGGTGTCCACGGCCTTGCTCACGTCCCGGATCTGGGGCAGGGTCATCTCAAAGCTCAGGGCGGCGGACTGCAGCTCCAGCTTTTTGCAGACCTCCATGGCCCGGGAATTGAAGATGTTCAGGCCGAAATCGCCCCGGATGGCAAGGCCGCACTCCCGGACGGGGATCATCAGACCCAGATTGCCCACCAGCGCCTCCCGGACGCCGATCCTCCGGGCCAGCCGCAGCTCCTGCTTCAGCCCTTCCAGCTCGCCGTCGTGGACGATCCTGGGCAGCGCCACCGCGATGGGGCAGCCCTTGCGGATCAGCTCCTCGAAATAAATGTGATCCTCGGTCACAAGGTGCAGCGGCACATAGATCACCTGGGCTCCCATATTCAGCAGGCGGCCGGTGATCTGCTCCCGGTTGGTGATCTGCACCGTCAGACCCGGCTCCTCCCGGCGGCCGAAGACCTCCCGGACCTTTCTGGGCTTGCCCAGGGCGGGGGTGTCCCGCCGGGCCCGGACGGCCATCAGCTGGGTCAGCACGTCCCGGCGCATGGCGTTGATGGAGGCCGCGGACAGGGTATAGCCGGGCTCGATGCGGCACTGGACATCGGCGCAGCGGAAGGGTGTGCCGCCGGTCTTAGCCAGACGGGCAGCCAGATCCTCGGCAAGCAACGGCCGGGTCCGGGCCATCTGGGGCGTGTCGCCCCGGGCCTTGCAGACGTTGCCGTCGGGGTCCCGGACCGTCAGCTCGCTGCGGTTCTCGGTGATGAGGGCCTTGAATTTCACGCTCACCAGACCGTTCTCCACGGCCTCGTAGCTCTCCCGGGCGGCCTTGGCCCAGGCGGCGTCCTCGGACCTGTCGTCCCGGATGCCGAACATCTGGGGGCCCTTTTCGGCGGCGTAGTAGCCGTCGGTGAAGCCCTGGCGGTTGAAGGCGTCGTGCAGGGCCTTCTCCATGGCCCGGGTCACGCGCCCCTCGTTCAGCGCCTGGCGGTAGACCCGGGTGACGGTGGCCACATACTCGGGCTTCTTCATCCGGCCCTCCAGCTTCAATGAGGCCACGCCCATCTCCTCGAGGTCCTTGACATAGTGGACCAGACAGTTGTCCTTCAGGCTCAGGGGGTACTTATGCTCCGATCTGCCGAAGCCGTAGGGCAGGCGGCAGGGCTGGGCGCAGCGGCCCCGGTTGCCGGACCGGCCGCCGATGGCGGCGGAGAGGTAGCACTGGCCCGAGTAGCACATGCACAGGGCGCCGTGGCCGAAGACCTCGATCTCAATGGGGGAATTTTCGCAGATATAGCGGATCTCCTCCCGGCTCAGCTCCCGGCTCAGGACCACCCGGGTCATCCCCCAGGCGGCGCACAGCAGCACGCCGGGCAGGGAGTGGACGGTCATCTGGGTGGAGCCGTGGATGGGTACCTTCGGGGCGATCTGCCGGCACAGCTCCACCACGCCCAGATCCTGGACGATGAAGGCGTCCACACCGGCAATGGCCGCCTGGCGGATCAGCTCGAAGCAGGCATCCATCTCCCGGTCGGAGACGAGGGTGTTCAGGGTCAGGTGGACCTGGACACCGCGGACATGACAGTATTTGACAGCCTCAGAGAGGGTCTGTATTGTAAAGTTTTTCGCGCTCTGGCGCGCATTGAAGCTTCCGCAGCCAAGATACACGGCGTCTGCGCCGTTCTGCACCGCGGCCTTCAGGGCCTCCATGGACCCGGCGGGGGCTAATAATTCGATCATAAGCATAGTTCTCCATTTTGGTATACTTATGCCCATTATAGCACAGCTTTCCGGACAGTTCCAGTAGGGCGACATAATTTTTGAAAAATCTTCATAATTTCCGCAGCAAAAAACCAGCCGCCCAGGGGCGGCTGGTCCTCAGTCAGTCATCATCATCGTCGTCCGGATCATCGTCGTCATCCGGGTCGTCATCGTCGTCATCCGGATCATCATCATCGTCCGGACCGTCGTCGTCGTCATCATCGTCGTCCCGGTCGTCGGGGCCGTCGTCCTCATCGTCCTCCGGCTCCAGGATGTCCTCCAGCTCGTCGGCCAGATCCTCCAGGTCATCGTATTCGATGATGATCACAACATCCTTCGCATCGTGGACGATGACGGCCTTCAGGCGGTTTTCCGTCTCCGTCTTCCATCCGTCGTCCTTCGAGTCCACGGTCAGGTGGACCTCGCCGCCGTCGGTCAGGTAGCCCATCTGGGCGGCCCGGTCGGTCAGTTCCTCCGTCACCTGCTCCACGGTCTTTCCGAAGGGCTGGTAGTCAAAAAGGACCTTCGCGCCGTCGGCGTTGACGGCCTCGGCGGAGATGACCCGCTCCAGCCGGTTGACGCTGAGCCGGATCTGGGGATTGATCTGGATCAGCACCGTGCCCATGCTCAGCAGCATCAGCTGCCAGAACCCCGTGAACACGATACACAGGCAGGCCGCCATGGTCAGCAGGGGCTTCCAGCGGATGGTTTTGGACACAGGCTCCGGCTCCTGAAGCTCCACCACGGTGTCAAGCTCCTGGCCCACCTGATAATTCAGATTCGCCACCTTTTTGAACTGCCCCCGGCTGTCCAGGACCACGGCATAGCTCAAATGACATTCCATGACCAGATATTCCATATCAGCCGCCTCCTTTCACGATGGCCATCTGTCCCAGGTGGCCCCGGATGATCTCAAAGCCGTTGGTGTAGGCCAGCAGCAGGGCCATCATGTATTTTCTGTGGCGCTCGAGGGTCTTGCGCTCCACCCCGGCCCCGGCGGCCAGAGCTGCAATGGGCAGCTTCTTCGTCCGGACGGTCTGCTCCAGCAGCGCCGGGTCCCCCTTGGCCCAGTTCAGCGCCCGGTGGCAGGCGGCCAGGGTCCGGGCCTGCTTCGGGCAGTTGTCGGCGATGTCCGTCAGGGTCAGGCCGAATTCCGACAGCCCCAGGGCAAAATGGGCGATCTCCTGCCGGGCGGCGGTCCGGTCCGTGTGGTCGCCGATGGGGTCGGTGCCGGTGTCCAGCTTCTCGGCCAGCTCCCGGTCATCGTCCCCCTCCGTATCCTCCAGCCGCAGCTGGCCCCGGTGCCGCAGCTCCCGGCGCTGGTGGTCGATGATCCGGCTGCGGATGGCCCGGGCCGCGAAGGCCAGAAAGGCACCTCGCAGCCGCTCGTAGGCCAGCACCGCCTCGTGGAAGGCCAGCATGGCGATGGCCAGCTCATCATCGCTGTCGTCCACGCCCCGGCGGATGCACTTGGCCGTCTCGGACCGGATGAAGGGCATATATTTGCGCACCAGCTCGTCCGCCGCCAGGGAATCCCCCTTGGCCGCAGTCACCAATGCAACGATCTCATGGTCTTGATTCATGGGCAGCACCCCTCTCTGATTATAGAATACGCAGCGTCTCCCGGAAAACCGGGGCCGCAGCGAGAAAATGCAAAATTCAAAATGCAAAATGCAGAATTTGGCGGGTTCTTTGTGTCTATTGTATCGTAAAACTGCGCCCGGTGCAACTTCTTTACAAATTCTCCACAGGTCCTTTGCAAAAAATTAAGAAATTCCCCCTGGGATGTGATATACTGGATACAGAACTGGAAGGAGTTGGTACTCATGAAAAAACTGCTTGGCATCCTTTTGTCCCTGGTGCTGCTGACCGGCTGCACCGCCGCACCGGACCAGACCACCGGCCCGGAAGCCGCCGGTGAGGTCCTGATCCGCTTGTCCGACGAGGGCGTGACCTGCGACAGCGAGGGCGTCTACACCGCGAACGACATCATCTATTATGAGGAAGGCCATGACGAGGGCTACGGCGGGGGCGCAGATTGGGAAACCCACACCGCCGAAGACGCCGCCGCCCACACTGTGGTCCACATCACGAAGCCCGGCATCTACCGTCTGACCGGCAAGCTCTCCGCGGGCCAGATCGCCGTGGATCTGGGCGAAAACGCCAAGGACGATCCCGACGCCTCGGTCATCCTGGTCCTGGACGGCGCGGACATCACCTGCCGGGTGGCCCCCGCCATCATTTTCTATAATGTCTATGAGAGCGGCGTCGCCAACGGCCTGGCCGGTGCCAACATCCTCCTGGCGGGCGGCTCCGAGAACCGGGTGGTCGGCTCCCATGTGGCGGAAATCTATGAGCCCAGCACCGAAGACAAGCTCCACAAGTACGACGGCGCGGTCTACTCCAGAATGTCCATGAAGCTCGACGGCAGCGGCAGGCTCCGGATCGAAGCCGACAACGAGGGTCTGTGCAGTGAGCTGCACCTGACCGTAAACGGCGGCGAGATCTACATCGAGTCCGGCAACGACGGCATCAACACCAACGAGGACAACGTGTCCGTCACCACCATCAACGACGGCAAGCTCCACATCGTCGTGGCCGGGACCACCGGCGAGGGCGACGGCATCGATTCCAACGGCTCCATCGTCATCAACGGCGGCCATGTGGAGTGCTACGCCTGCGCCGTCAGCGGCGACTCCGGTCTGGATGCGGACCTGGGCGTTACGCTGAACGGCGGCACCGTCATCACCACCGGCAACATGCTCGACCGGATTGAAGGCAGCCAGACCTTCGCGGCCTTCTCCTTTGCCGAAGCCCAGGAGGGCCTGATCTACACCCTGAAGGACTCCTACGGCAGCCCCGTGCTGGAGTGCCAGACCCCCAGCACCTTCACCCAGCTGCTCCTGTCCTCCCCGGAGCTGTCCGAGGGCACCTACACCCTCTGGAGCGGCGATACCCAGTTTGAGGGCGTGGCCGGCATGGGCGGCGGCCACTTCGGCGGCGCACAGATCATCGAGCGGCCCGACTGGCCCGACAAGGGCGACGGCGACGTGGAGATCCCGCCCCAGCCCACCAATCCCATCGTGACCCACGGCAATGGGCAGCCCCCCGAGGGAGAACGGCCCGCAGATATGCCGGTGCCCCCCATGACCGGCGATCCCGGCCAGATGCCCGTGCCCGATATGTCCGAGCGGGGAGAAAGCATGCCCATCCCGGAGCTGCCCGAGGGCGTCACGCCCCCCGCCGACGGCTCCGGCAGACAGCCCGGAGATCTGATCGTCATCGGCACCCGGTCCGCCGACTTCCCCATCGCCGCCGGTGCCAACTACTTCACCGACCTGCGCGCCGTCTCCTGAGGACGGCCCCATCCCAAGAAAAACCCGTGCGCCGCGGCGCACGGGTTTTTGTTATGCTTCGGCGATCCCGCGGATCCACCGGGCGATGTCGTCCAGGACCTCCGGGCCGATGTGCCGCTCGGCGGCGAATTCCTTTTTTGCATCGGCGATGGAGTCGGAGACGGCGCTGACGAAGCAGTGGTTCAGTCCCGGATAGAGCCGGAAGGTCACGTTCTCCCGGTCCCCCAGGAGCTGCCGGTACAGGGCAAAGTCCACGCCGGCCTTGACCTGGACGTCCTTTTCGCCCTGCAGGATCAGCATGGGCTTTTGGGTTTTCGCCAGATAGTCGGCCACGGTGGGCTGGCCCATCTCCTTGAAATAATACAGCGTGGTGCCGCCGCCAACCTTTTTCCCCTTCGCTTCCCTGTCGGACAGATCATACAGCCCGGCAAAGGTCTGACGCAGCTGCAAAAGCTGCTTCTGCCCGATCTTTCGGGTGAAGCCCTTCATGGCTGCCACGGCCTCCTCCGTCTGCTCCAGCAGCACCTCCTCCAGCCGCCTGGGGGTGCCCGCCAGCAGGATCAGGCCCGCGAAATCGCCGCCCGCACATTCGATCCGGGGAGCCAGCATGGCGCCCATGGAGTGGCCCACCAGGAACACCGGCCCGATCCGGCGGTCAGCGCGCAGGAGCCGGGCGGCAAGGAGGGCATCCTCGATCGTCTCCTCCCACACGGTGATGGGATGGCCTTTATCCAGCACCATTTTCAGACCGTGGGCATGGCTGCGCTTGTCATAGCGGACCGAGGCGATGCCCCGCTGGGCCAATCCCTGGGCAATGTCCCGGAAGGGGGTCAGTTTTCCAACTTTTTCGTCCATATTGCTTGACCCGGAGCCGTGGACCAGCACCACGCCGGGGAATGGACCGTCTCCGTCCGGCAGGGTCAGCATGCCCTTGAGCGGGAATCGGGTGTTTTGCCCGAGAACGATGGGTTCGCGTTTCATGAGAATCCTCCTTGTCCGATACCGTCTTGGCCCCCTCTCAGAGGGGGCTGTCAGCGTCAGCTGACTGGGGGAGTGTCCTACCATTGGGAGTACACCCCCTCCACCGCTTACGCGGTCCCCCTCCCCCTGTGGGGGAGGCAAGGGGTACGCTGCGGTGTTTAAGCGTTAAGCATTTTATGGCATATGCACCAGCAGCTCCTCGTACAGGGCCCGGGTGGCGTTTTCGTCCTTATCATTCAGGATCAGCACATCGTCGCCGCAGGTGACGACGATACAGGCGTCGGTGCCCGTGTAGCTGTAGCGGGTGTGATTGCCGAACTCCTCATTGGAGAAAAAGCCCATCATCAGCCGGGCGCTGGCGAAGCCCCATTCCCGGATGCCCTCCGGGGCTGTCTCCCGGAATTCGATGGAATCGATCTTGTCATAGGCCACGGTGGAGTCGGCGTGGTAGTCGGCCTCGATGACGAGGGCCGTGTCGGTGCAGGTGTAGTCGATATTGCCCGTGAACATGATGATGCCCACGCCCACCAGGATCACCGTCACCAGGGTCATGGACACAGCCATGATGACAGGGTGCTTTTTCAGCTCCTTATTGACCTGGGACTCGGTATACGTGCCCGCCGCCCGCTGCTTCCGGGCCAGGTTCCAGGAGTAGACCATGGGCACCACCGCCAGCAGCAGGACCTGCAGGGGCAGCAGGAAGAGCAGGCTCTTTTCGGGGACGAAGCCCATCAGAAAGAAGAGAATGCCGCCGATGACCCAGACGAAGCCCGCGAAGCGGTGGGTCTTGTTCCAGTTTTCCTCATTATAGAGGGTCCACTTGATCTTGATGCCCAGGGTGGAATTCTGCTTGATCTTGGGCAGCCAGTTGCCTATGACGATGAACAGCAAGCCCAGCATGGGGAACAGCAGCATGGCCAGATCCGGCTCCTTGCCCAGGGCCAGGGAGTAGATGATGACGGAGCTGACGATGCTCATGGCGGGGAAAATCAGTCCCACCAGATTCATCACCTTTTCATTGTGGCCCCGGTTCTGCTTGTCGAGCCGGGTGGCGAAAAAGATGACGATGTGGAAAAAGAGCATCATCACCGGGATGCCGAAGACGGCGAAGGGCTTTCCGCTGAAGCCGTCGGCGGCACCGTCCACGCCGAAGTGGGTGGGCAGCTGCTCGGGCAGCCGGTCCCACAGCAGCAGGCCCAGAATGATGGGCAGAAGGGTGATGGCCGAGGTGATCAGCCAGTATTTCTTGTTTTTCATGGTCATTCTCCTTTCAATTCGGTGATCCAGAGCATGATCTCCTCCAAAACGGAAGCGTTCAGCTCGTAGTAGACGAATTTGCCGTCCCGCTTGTCCCGGATCAGCTCCGCTTCCTTCAGCACCGACAGGTGCCGGGATACGGCGGCACCGGTGACGTCGAATTTTGCGGCGATGTCTCCGGCGGCCATGGGGCCGGTTTTGAGCAAGTTCAGGATCTCCCGCCGGATGGGGTCCGACAGGGCCTTCAGGGTCCGCTGCAGGCTCATGGGTCATTCCTCCTTTATTTAACATTTAAGTTATTTGTTAAATATAGTTTAGCACAGAGTCAGGCCTTTGTCAAGGAGCAGCACACCCGTAGGGTATGCATTTCATGCATACCGGCACGCATTGTATGCGTGCCCTACGAATGTAGCAGGATTTGACAACGGATGTCCCATATGCTACACTGGAACCATCTCAAACAGGAGGAAACACCATGGATATCAAGGCAAAGATCGAGGAAGTCGTCAAGAAGCTGACTTCCGACAAGAACCTGATGGCCAAGTTCGAGCGGAATCCCGTGTCCGTCATCGAGCAGCTCATCGGCATCGACCTGCCCGACGAGCAGATCAACCAGCTCATCGACGGCATCAAAGCCAAGATCAAGCTGGACCAGGTCGGCGACATGCTCGGCGGCATCGGCAAGCTCTTTGGCAAGTAAGTCCCCGGCGCTCCCGTCCTTCCGGACGGGAGTTTTTCACATCCGTTCATTTGTTCGGTGGATAACCGGGGGATTGACTGTGGAAAAACCTGTGGACAATGTGGACAACTCCTGAAAGGGCTTGTGGATAACCGTGTGGACAACTGTGAATAAGTGTCAGTTTTGCACAGGAAAAACCTGAAATCTGGGGCTGCGGCCGTGAAAACACCCCTGTGGAGCTTTCCACAGGGGTGTTCACAACTGTTTTCCACAGCCTTTTACTTGCTGCTGAAGGGGCTGCCGTCGGGAACGATGGCCACATAGGTCTTGCCCACGCCGAAGGTGACGGTGTTGCCGTCCTTGTCCGTGTAGACATAGTGATCGTCGTTGCTCTCACGGCTCCAGGTGATGGGGATGATCCGGCCGTCCCGGGCATACCAGCCCTCGCCGGTGCCGGTCATCTGGACCTCCAGGTGGCCCTTCTTGTCCTTGACATGGGAGTCGGCCACCAGGACCACCACGTTACGGAACCGGAGGGCGGAATCGTCGTTGGCGTCGGTGGCAGTGGAGCCGTGCTGGCTCATCTTGTACAGGCCCTTGTCCTCGTCATAGGTCATGGTGGTCTTCTTGCCGTTCTGGTAGAACCAGACGGTGATCTCACTGGCGGGCTCACCGGCGGTGAAGATCTCCTCGGTGAAGCTCAGGCCGAAATCCGCATCGGCCAGGGTGGTGCTGATATCGGCCTTCGCGGCGGCCTTCATCAGCTTCTCGCCGGTGGTCATCAGGGAATGCTCGTAACCCTTGTTCTCCCGGCGCCAGGCATCCCGGTAGAAGGCATTTCCGGCTCCGGCGATGCCGTTGAGGTAATCGTAGTCCGCCTTCTTGATGATGCTGATGGCCTCGTCAGAGCCGCCAGCACTGCTCAAAATCGCGCCGTAATGCTCGGCCACCCGGTAGAAGTAGGGCCGGACGGAGCGGACGGGGCCGATGACGTCCACATCGGACAGGTCATGGAAAATCGCCATGAACCGGGTGACGGAGCCCTCGGCGATGATCTCATAGATCATGTCCGCCTGACCGATGCCGCACTGGGGCACAGCCTTGACGGTGTTGTTGATCATGATGGCGTAGGGGCGCAGGTCCGTGACCTCCTCCAGGGCCTCGCCGGTCAGGGGGTTGACGTCCACGGGAGCGGGCTCGGTGGGCTCGGTGGTGGGGGGCACCGTCGTCTCCGGGGGCGCAGTCGTCTCGGGAGGAGCGGTCGTCTCAGGGACGGTGGTGGGCACGGTGGTCTCGGCGGGCTTGCTGCCGCAGGCGCACAGGAGCATGCTCAGCGCCAGGATCAGCGCAAAAATTCGTTTCATGGTTTCCATTCCTTTCCCAATGCCGGTTCCGGCATTTATTCCAGGTGATTATAGCACAGTTTGCCGAAAGATGGAAGTGGCAGTTTTGTCCATCAATTCCCAGTTTCAGGAAAA
>JAFQSI010000324.1 GCA_017409645.1 Oscillospiraceae bacterium
TGACGCCAATGGAAAAGCACCAGAACTATCTTCTGGCTGCATAAAAAACTTCCGGCAACCCAAACCGAGTCACCGGAAGTACAAAAATATTTTGTTTTATTTCACTGTCCACTTGACGGGGAGCAGTTCATTTCGAGCGGGATTTCCCATTATACGTCACTTTTCAGCGCCCGGAAGGAGTTCAGGATGCACAGCATGGCCACGCCCACATCCGCAAACACCGCCATCCACATATTGGCGATGCCGGGAATGGACAGGAGCATCACGCCGAACTTGATGATCAGGGCGAAGGCGATGTTCTGCTTGGCGATGGCGATGGTCCGCCGGGCGATCTTCACGGCCTTGGGCAGGCCCGCCAGATCATCTTTGAGCAGCACCAGGTCGCTGGCTTCGACTGCTGCATCGGAGCCAACGCCGCCCATGGCCACGCCCACCTGGGCGATGGAGAGGACGGGGGCGTCGTTGACGCCGTCGCCCACGAAGGCGACCCTTCTCCCCTCGTCCAGCATGCTCTGCACCTCGGTCAGCTTGTCCTGGGGCAGCAGGCCCGCCCGGTATTCCGTCAGGCCCAGCGCCTTTGCCGCGTTCTTCGCGGCGGCCTCCCGGTCGCCGGTGAGCATGCAGGTGCGCTGCACGCCCAGACTGCGGAGCTTTAAGAGGGCGTCCTTCGCCCCCGCTTTCACGGTGTCCTCCAGGACGATGGCACCGGCAAAGACGCCGTCCACCACCGCGTAGACCATGGTGGCGCCGGAAATTTCGGGAGCCGTCAGGCCCAGGGCCTGAACCATCCGCAGATTGCCCGCGTGGACCTCATGGCCCCGAACCATTGCCCGGATGCCCTGGCCGGGGATCTCCCGGACCTCGGATGCATCGGCCTCCACGCCGGATGCCCGGACGATGGCTTTGGCGATGGGATGGTGGGATGCACTTTCCGCGCCGGCCACCAGCTTCAGAAGGTCCTCCCGGTCAGATTCCACCTTCACCACCCGGAAATCGCCGGTGGTCAGGGTGCCGGTCTTGTCGAAGACCACGGTGTCGACCTTCGCCAGATTCTCCAGGGCGATGCCGCCCTTGGCGATCATGCCCGCCCTGCTCACCGCGCCCATGCCGCCGAAAAATGCCAGGGGCACCGAGATGACCAGCGCGCAGGGACAGCTGACCACCAGGAAATTCAGCGCCCGGTGGATCCAGGTCCCAAAGTCAAAGCCCGTGAACAGGGGCGGCACAAAGGCCAGCGCCAGGGCCGCGTAGACCACCGCGGGGGTGTAGACCTGGGCAAAGCGTGTGATGAGACTTTCCGTATTGGACCGGCCCTCGCTGGCGGAGTCCATCAGGTCCAGGATCCTCGCAACGGTGGAGGATGCAAATTCGCTCTCCGCCCGGATGGTCAGCACGCCGGACAGGTTGATGCAGCCGGACAGCACCCGGTCCCCCGCCGCCACATCGGCGGGCACGGACTCTCCGGTGATCTTGGAGGTGTCCACGGACGCCGCGCCCTCGGTGATGACGCCGTCCACGGGGATCCGCTCGCCGGGATTCACCCGGATCAGATCTCCCACCCGGACGTCCTCGGGGTCAGATTCCTCCCACTCCCCGTCCACCAGGATGTAGGCCACATCGGGCCGCAGGTCCATCAGCGCTGCAACGGACTTTCTCGAGCGCTCCACGGCGATGGACTCAAACAGCTCGCCCACCTGGAAGAACAGCATGACCGCCGCCGCTTCCACGAATTCGCCGAGAAAAATGGCGCAGGTGGAGGCCACGGTCATGAGAAAATCCTCGTCAAAGGGCTTCTTGGCTTTGATCTTTTCAAAGGCATCGCGCAGGACCTCGTGTCCCGCAGCCAGCCAGGCGGCGGTCATCAGCACCTCGCCGATGCCGATGGTGAGCCCCCTTGTCAGCAGTCCCAAAACAAACAGCACGCCGCCGATGCCGATGCGGCGTGCCATTTTCTTTTGCTTCTTATTCATCGGACGATGGTGCAGTCCTTCTCGTAGCCCTTCATGACCTTCTGGGCCCGGTCCAGAACGTCGTTCAGATCCGCGCCGTCGTCCACGGTGATGGACATCCGGCTGGTCATGAAGGTGATGGTGCATTTCTTCACCTCAGGAAACCGGGAGATATCCCGCTCCATCTTGGCGGCGCAGTTGGCGCACTCCAGATTTTCCAGTTCGTAAGATTTCCGCATAGCTTATTCCTCCAAATGTTCCTTCGCCATCCCCAGGATGGTCTTGACGTGATCGTCTGCCAGGGTGTAGCAGACCTGCTTTCCGTTCCGGCGGCTGCGGACCAGCCGGGCCTGCTTCAGCAGCCGCAGCTGATGGCTCACCGCCGACTGGCTGGAGCCGGTGGCCTCCTGGATCTCCTGGACGCACTTTTCACCCTCGAATAACACGGACA
>JAFQSI010000325.1 GCA_017409645.1 Oscillospiraceae bacterium
GCCCGTTCCACCGGCCCGTACTCCCTGGTCACCCAGCAGCCTCTGGGCGGCAAGGCGCAGTTCGGCGGCCAGCGCTTCGGCGAGATGGAGGTCTGGGCTCTGGAGGCTTACGGCGCTGCCTACACCCTGCAGGAGATCCTGACTGTCAAGTCCGACGATGTCACCGGCCGTGTCAAGACCTACGAGGCCATCGTCAAGGGCAACAACATCCCCACTCCCGGTGTGCCCGAATCCTTCAAGGTTCTGGTCAAGGAGCTCCAGTCCCTGTGTCTGGACATCCGCGTTCTGGATGAGAACGGCAACGAGATCGAGCTGAAGGACGAGGACGAGGATGAGGATGTCATCTACACCTCCGAGTCTCACGAGGAGATCGTGACCGACACCGAGGAGGTTCTGGGCAGCGGCTTCGTCATCGACGAGGACAGCCCCGAGGATATTATGGACGTGTTCGGCGGTCTGAACGTCGAAGACGATGAATAAGAAGGAGGCGTGACAATGGCAAATGCCACCTTTGATGCCATCAAAATCGGCATCGCTTCCCCGGAGATGATCCGGGAGTGGTCTTTCGGCGAGGTCAAGAAGCCCGAGACCATCAACTACCGTACCCTGAAGCCCGAGCGTGACGGCCTGTACTGTGAGGCCATCTTCGGTCCGAACAAGGACTGGGAGTGTCACTGCGGCAAATATAAGAAGATCAAGTACAAGGGCAAGATCTGCGAGCGCTGCCATGTCGAGGTCACCAAGGCCAAGGTCCGCCGCGAGCGCATGGGCCACATCGAGCTGGCCGCTCCCTGCTCCCACATCTGGTACTTCAAGGGCATCCCCTCCCGGATGGGCCTGATCCTGGACATCAGCCCCAAGATCCTGGAGAAGGTGCTGTACTTCGCCGCCTATATCGTCACCGATCCCGGCGATACGCCCCTGGCCATGAACCAGGTGCTGACCGAGAAGGAATACCGGGATATGCGCGAGAAGTACGAGGACGATTTCAAGGCCGGCATGGGCGCCGAGGCCGTCAAGCAGCTGCTGGAGCAGATCGACCTGGAGGAGCTGAGCGCTCAGCTGCGCCGGGATCTGGAAACTGCCTCCGCTCAGAAGAAGCTGCGCATCGTCAAGCGTCTGGAGGTCGTCGAGGCCTTCCGCCAGTCCGGCAACAAGCCCAGCTGGATGGTCATGGATGTTCTGCCCGTCATTCCCCCCGATATCCGTCCCATGGTCCAGCTGGACGGCGGCCGTTTCGCCACCTCTGACCTGAATGACCTGTACCGCCGGGTCATCAACCGCAACAACCGTCTGAAGCGCCTGATCCAGCTGAGCGCTCCCGACATCATCATCCGCAACGAGAAGCGCATGCTGCAGGAGGCCGTCGACGCCCTGATCGACAACGGCCGCCGGGGCCGCGCCGTCACCGGCGCCAACAACCGTGCGCTGAAGTCCCTGTCCGACATGCTCAAGGGCAAGCAGGGCCGTTTCCGTCAGAACCTGCTGGGCAAGCGCGTCGACTACTCCGGCCGCAGCGTTATCGTTGTCGGCCCCGAGCTGAAGCTTTACCAGTGCGGCGTGCCCAAGGAGATGGCCATCGAGCTGTTCCGGCCCTTCGTCATGAAGAAGCTGGTGGCTGACGGCCATGCCAACAACATCAAGTCCGCCAAGAAGATGATCGACAAGGGCAAGACCGAGGTCTGGGACGCCCTGGACGACGTCATCAAGGACCGTCCCGTCTTCCTGAACCGTGCCCCGACCCTGCACCGTCTGGGCATCCAGGCCTTCGAGCCCGTTCTGGTGGAGGGCCGCGCCCTGAAGCTGCACCCTCTGTGCTGCACCGCCTTCAACGCCGACTTCGACGGCGACCAGATGGCTATCCACGTCCCCCTGTCCGCAGAGGCCCAGGCTGAGGCCCGTGTGCTGATGCTGTCCGCCAACAACCTGCTGCGTCCCCAGGACGGCAAGCCCGTCACCGTTCCCACTCAGGATATGATCCTCGGTGCCTACTACCTGACCTATGACCGTCTGGGCAAGGCCGAGAAGGGCGCTGAGACTGTCTTCGTGGATGATCCCGGTGACTCCACCTGGCAGCACGGCGAGCTGGTGGATGCCGACGAGTTCCTGGCTGTCAACGCCACGCTGGCTAACCCCGCTACCTACCGGCCCCGGCTGGCCTACTCCGATGTGGACGAGGCCATTGCCGCCTACGCCGCCGGCGATGTGGGCCTGCACGCTCCCATCCTGGTCCGCATGACCAAGGAGCTGAACGGCAAGCCCGAGACGCGCCTGGTGAAGGTCACCGTTGGCCGTCTGATCTTCAACGAGCCCATCCCCCAGGATCTGGGCTTCGTGGATCGCTCCGTTCCCGGCCATGAGTTCGACCTGGAGATCGACTTCCTGGTCGGCAAGAAGCAGCTGGGCAAGATCATCGACAAGTGTATCCGCAAGCACGGCTTCACCATCTCCACCGAGATGCTGGACCGTCTGAAGTCCCTGGGCTACAAGTTCTCCACCAAGGGCGCTATCTCCGTGTCCATTGCCGACATGGTGGTTCCCGAGAAGAAGTACCAGCTGGTCGCCGAGGCCGAGAAGGTGGTCCTGGAGATCGACCAGTTCTACC
>JAFQSI010000326.1 GCA_017409645.1 Oscillospiraceae bacterium
AGTCTCCATCGACGGCGAGAACGGTGTGCCCAGGACCTTCGACGAGCTGGGCGCAGTCAGCGCCGATGTGGTCATCGATTTTTCCCACCATACCGCCATTTTTGATGTGCTGGCCTATGCCAAGAGGATCGGCTCCGCCGCTGTCATCGGCACCACGGGCCACACCCCCGAGGAGAAGGCCGCCATCTACGCTGCGGCGGAGGAGATCCCCGTCTTCTACGCGGGCAACGTTTCCCTGGGCATCGCGGTGCTGTGCCGCCTGGTCCAGGAGGCCGTGAAGTTCTTCCCCGACGCGGACGTCGAGATCGTGGAGGTCCACCACACCCGGAAGGTGGACGCCCCCAGCGGCACCGCCCACATGCTCTTCAACGCCGTCAAGGCCGTCCGGCCCGACGCTTACGAGAACTGCGGCAGAAGCGGCGAGGGCAAGCGCACCAAGAACGAGGTGGGCATCCATGCCCTGCGCATGGGCAACGTGGTGGGTATCCACGAGGTCCACATCAACACCGGCACCCAGACCCTGGTGCTGAAGCACGAGTCCGGCTCCCGGGCCATGCTGGCCGACGGCGCCATGGACGCGGCGAAATTCATGGTCGGCAAGGAAAAGGGCCTGTACGATATGGAGAGCATCCTGAACGCACAGTAAGAGATTGGAGAGTTGAGAGTGGAGATTGGAGATCGGTAAGGTTTCCACGTTTCATAAGCCCTTGAATTTTTCCGTAAAATCAGATAATATAAGAGTGGAGGTCTTCGTGATCTCCACTCTTCAATCTTCACTCTCCACTCTTTCCAGGAGGTTACTTTATGAACGCATGGTATATGTCCGGTGCGGGCAATGACTTTATGGTCATCGACGCCCGGGGACTTTCTCTGGATTTCAGCAGCCTTGCGACCGAGCTGTGCAAAAAAGCGGACTGCGACGGCTTCATGGCGGTGGATCATTCCGCCGTGGCCGATTTCAAGCTCCATTTTTACAACGCCGACGGCTCCCGGGGCGAGATGTGCGGCAACGGCAGCCGGTGCGTGGCGAAATTCGCCTATGACCACGGCATCGCGCCGGAGAATATGACCATCGAGACGGACGCGGGCCTGCTGACGGCCCTGCGGATCGATGAAAACCGCTATCAGGTCCGGCTCAATAACCCCGGCATCGTGGACCTGCACCGGCATGGGGACATGGCCTATGTGGAGCTGGGCGACCCCGGCGTGCCCCACGGCGTGTTCCGCTATGAGGGCCTGACCTGGGATCTGCGCGATGAGCTGCGGGAGCGGATGCGTGCCGAGCGGTACGCAGGCTACTTCCCCAAGGGGGCCAATGTCAACTACTACGACTTCCTCGCCCCCGACCGGGTCCGGATCCTGACCTTCGAGCGGGGCGTGGAGGACTTCACCCTGGCCTGCGGCACCGGCTCCGGCTCCGTGGCGGCGGTGCTGTGGCTCACCGGAAAGCTTCCCGGCGGGAAGGTCGCCGTGGAAAACCCCGGCGGCACCCTGGAATTCGAGCTTCAGGGCACCGCAGACACCGTCACCTCCATCCTCATGACCGGCCCGGCCGAAAAGCTGGGAGAGTATGAGGTGTGAGATACCAAATTATGCTTATCGGCTTAAGTCAGCAACGCACCCTCTCGCCTCCCCCATAGGGG
>JAFQSI010000327.1 GCA_017409645.1 Oscillospiraceae bacterium
AAGGACACGCCCTGACCGGAAGCCAGATACAGCTCGTTGTTGGGGCCGAAGTTGGCGTAGTCTGCGATGGCGGCGTTTTGGCCGTCGGTGGGATCGGTGAAGATGCCGCCGTCCTCGCCGCTGGCGCTGTCGTCGGTCAGATCGGGGATGCCGTCGATGAAGACGATACCGTTGACCGTGCCGTCACCCAGGCTGTCGAAGGTGCCCGCATCGATCAGGATGTTGCGCAGCTCGGTATAGCTGGGCCAGCCCTCGCCGTCGGAGACATAGGCGTCCTCGATGACCTGATTGTCCTTGCCGTCGTTGGCCTGGTCGTAGATCCGGATGGCGTCAAGCATGAAGTCATACTTCGCGCTGCCGTCATTGTACTGGCCGTGGTCGAAGAACCGGTTGTAGCTGATGGTGATGACCACGTGGTAGGTGCCGTAGGCTTCCATGTCCACCTTCATGACGGGGACCTGGTACAGGGCGTTGGGATCAGCAGGATCGGTGGGGGTCCACTCGCCGTTTTCATACTTGTAGCCGTAGTAGGTATCCACCATGAAGCTCTTCTTCAGCTTGCCCGAATCCTTGGCATTGCCCTCGTACACATCCACCAGGATGGTGCCGGTGGTGCCGCCGGACAGGGCGATGATGTCGCAGGCCGTACCCTTGAAGGTGAAGCTGGCCTCGCCCAGATGGGTGGCGTCGGCAGTGAACTTGTGGTAGGAAGCCATGGAGTAGCCGCTCTCGTCGGTGTAGGCACCGTCGCAGCCGTAGAGATTGTCGGTGTCCCGGCCGATCTGGTCGGTGCCGGGCCGGTCGGTGGCCTGGGTGTCCTCATGGCCCGCCACGGCGGTCCAGGCGCTGACAGAATCCTCTGTCCAGCTGCTGCCCTTGGTGTAGGAGGTAAACTCCACGAAGCTGTCCTCGTAGTAGATGATGGTGGCGGGGATCACAGTGATGGTGGAATCCGCCAGGAAATCCTTACCCTTGATGGTGTACTTACCCTGATACTCGAAAGTCTCCTCACGGTCCATCTGCATGCCGTTGGACTTGTTCAGGGTGTAGCGGACCTCATTGCCCTCCACTTGGGCTGCGCCGAAGGTGCCGGTATAGCCGGAAGCGAAGGAGCTGCCGATGCCGGTCAGGGCCTTGCTGACATTAAAATCGGTCAGATCGTTGGTCAGCGGGTCGATCAGGACCGGCAGACCGAAGTCGATGACCACGGTATCGGGCACGATGACGATGGGCGTGTGGACCCAGAACTCATGGATGTTCCCGGTATCGGCCTTGTGGCTGCCGATGACGCCGCAGGAGCCATGCTCGTCATGCCCGCAGTTATCCCACTCGAAATCGGTGACGGAATCGAGATCCGTACCCTTGCCGTCGGTCCGGGAAACGGTGACCTCCACCTTGGTGTCGCCGATGAACTCGGTCACATGGTCCTCAGGCGTGAAGGTCAGCTCCAGCTTGGGAGCGGTGCCGGGCTTCAGGTCCGCAGCGGGGGTCTTGCCGTCTGGCATCAGCTCCCATTCCACGGAAACCAGATCCTCGTTCTCATAATCGTAGCCCGCGGTGGGAGTGCCGGGCTCGGTGACGGAATCCCGGAAGGTGACCTCGGGCACCAGCACGAAGATGTGGCCGTTGTCGGCAGAGGTCTTGCCCGCGGGAGCCACGGGATCGCCGGCGATGTTGCCGGGATCCTTTTCATTGTCGGTGGCCGGGGCATTGGGCTTCAGCACCACCTCGAAGGGGTAGTCCTTGGGCTCAGTGCCGCTGGCACTGTCGCCGGGCTTGGTGGAATCGGCCGTCCAGGTCAGATCGGAGAAGTCATCCATCCAGTCTTCCCGGGGCGTGAAGGTGCCGTCGGGGTTGATGGTCAACTCCAGGCCGCCTGCGGTGACCTTGTCCAGAAGGTCGGAGGCTGTGGGCTCGTCGCCGTAGTAGACGATCTTGTCCTTTGCCGTGACAGTCACATCCGCAGGCACGTTGACCTCAGGCTCCGGGAAGTCCAGCACGGGGAACTCATTCTTGTCATAGATGCCGGTGGCAGGCTCGTTGGTGGGCACGTTGTTGCCGCCCCAGAAGCCATTGCGGGTCCGGACCCGGACCTTGACGATCAGCTTGGAGCCGTAGTAATCCTTGCCGTCCTTCTGGCGGGGCACGGTGGACAGGTATTCATCCTGGTAGCTGTAGCCGGTGACGTCGATGGTATCCATGCGGCCGTCATTGCCGCTGGAGGACAGGGTGTAGCTGCAGTCCTCGGCCCTGACAGGCGCGGCGAAGGTGCCGTCGGCCTTCCGGGCGGCGGTGTAAATCTCCACATCCACGGTGTCATCCGGGTTCAGGACAAAGTAGTCCGTCAGGACCTCCCGCAGGACAGCCGTCTCGTCCAGCTCCACGGAGGCCGTGGACTCGGTGACGGAATCAAAGGACACTCTGAAATCGTCGATATTCTCCACGCGCTTGGTATACATGGCAGAGGCAATGGCGCTGCCGGGCTGGTCATAGCTGACCGCGTTGGGGTAATCGGAGGAGGCGTAGCTCAGGAAGCGCCGGTCAGCGCCCTCGCTCAGGGTGGTGGTGCTGATGGCGTAGATCTGAGCCCCCAGCTGCTTGGCGGCATAGGCCTTGCTGACGATCTCGTTGAAGATCTGGCTCTGGCTCTCGCTGGTATTCTCGTTGCCGCCGATGATCTTGTTGGGGATGCCGTCGGTGAGGAGGACCACGATCCGGTCCCGCTGGGTCAGATCCACCTCGTTGGCTGCGAACAGGTCGGAAGCCATCTGCAGACCGGCAGAGGGGCAGGTGAAGGAGTGGTTCGTCTCCATGCCGTTGATGATCTCCAGCAGCTCGGCGTACTCGGCATCATCCTGCACGTTCTTGGGAGCCTTGCGGTACAGCTCCGTTCTGCGTGCTTCGCCGGCGCTTTCATACATGGCTCTGTAGGTTTTGGCCAGACCCTCGTCGCCGCCCACATAGAGCCGGGAGCCCTGGGTCTGGGAGCCTGCGAAGCCGATGATGGACACATTATGCTCCACACCGCTCTCCCGCAGGTCGCCCACGAAGTCCAGCAGGGTATCATAAAGGGCCGCGTACTGGGACTTGTAGAAGACCAGTCTGCCGTCCACCTCGCCGGGGGCCCAGGTCAGGACCTGGGTATGCTCGGTGTAGCTGCCGTCGGTGCTGACGATGGACTGGGTCTCGGGCACACTGTAGCCGACCCAGCGGGCATTGCCGCTCTGCTGGTAGTTCTCCACGTATTCCATGATGAACCAGCGGTAGGTGGGCTGTTCGCCGTTTTCGTTGACCTGGGCACTCTGGGCCACATAGTAGCCTCTGTGCCTGGCCTTCTCCACACTGATCTGGCTGCGGGGGATCTCACCGCCGCCGGTGTAAAGGGTGCCGCTCTGGAGGATGCCCGGCGCACCCACGGGGGTACGCATGGAGCCGGAGTGGTCCAGCACCAGCACGATGTCCGCGGGCTTGGTCAGGTTCCGGATCTCGCCCTGGGCGTAGGCCTCCAGGGTCAGGACGAACTCGTTGGGATCATCCGTGGCCTCGACATACTTGTCATTGACCAGGCTGCCGTCGGGATAGGTGATCCAGGGATACTTGGGGGTGTCAACAGACTGGGTGCAGCTGTTGCCCAGGTAGTTGATGTAGGTCAGCTTGGTTTCCTCGTTGGTATCGTAGTAGGTCTTGACATTGTCGCTGCGGAGGGTGCCCTCCACGGAGCCGGTCAGGTAGGCCTGATACTCAAAGACCATCTCGGTCTTGCCGATGACGCCGACGACCCAAAGGAAGGTCTCGCCGGGCACGGTGTAGTCCAGGACGCCGTCGCCGGTCATGTCGATCCTGACGGGCGTCTGGTTGGTGTTGTAGTAGAAATACTTGCCGCGGATGACGCCGTCGCTGCCCCAGATATCGGAGTAGGTCAGGACGATCTTGTCATCGTCGCCGATGTGGCTGGTGTAGACCTGATCGGACCAGGCCTTCAGGCCCTCGCCCCGGCCAGCGGTGTCGGGATAGAACCGGACCGTCTCCAGCACATTGGCCTTGCCGGTGCGGTTGCCGTTTGCGTCCAGCTGGTACTCCATGACCCGGATGGTGGGGTTGACGTTGACCTCGATCTCGCGGCCGTTCTCGTTGATGACGGTGCGCTTGGTGGACAGGTCGTAGTCATCGCCCATGGTATCCTGGAACCAGCCCCGGGTAGCGGCATGGGAGGCGGTGGTGATGATGGCGTGCAGGGCGTTGGTCAGACTCTCCTCGGTGTTTGCGGCGTAGAAGTAGTTCTGACCGGTGGCGATATTGCGCAGAACGGTCTCGGCATCGGCAGAGGAGACCTCGCCGTCCGCCGCCACGGAGAAGGACAGGGTGTAGATGTCCATGCCCAGGCCCTTGAAGCCTGCGATGTACTTCT
>JAFQSI010000328.1 GCA_017409645.1 Oscillospiraceae bacterium
AGGACTACTACATCGACATCATGACCGCCAACCTGATCAAGGAGCCCCTGCGAGAGAAGTTCCAGGTGGTCCTGCTGCCCAACCTCTATGGCGACATCATCACCGACGAGGCCGCCCAGATCCAGGGCGGCGTGGGAACCGCGGGCTCGGCCAACATCGGCGACCGCTACGCCATGTTCGAGGCCATCCACGGCTCCGCACCCAGAATGATCGAGCGGGGCATGGGCGCTTACGCCAACCCGGCCTCCATCATCAAGGCCGCCGCCATGCTCCTGCGCCACATCTGCCGCACCGAGGCGGCGGAGAAGCTGGAGAAGGCCATGGCCGCATGCACCACCGAGGTCAAGTCCGACGGCACCGCCGCCACCGGCGAGCAGTACGCCGAGGACCTGATGAAGCTGCTGTAACAATCACCACAGCCCCACGAAAGTGGGGCTGTCAGCCATTTCCCAATATCCAACCGTAGGGAACGCCGTCCCCGGCGTTCCGACCGCCGAAGGCGGAAGTTCGGTACATCTGCGGGCTTGCGCCCGACGGAACGCCGGGGACGGCGTTCCCTACGCACACTCATTGAATTCATCCCCGAACAGAGGCGATCTCCTTGAAAATCATCGACATCCACACCCACATCTACCCGGACGCCATCGCCCGGAAGGCCACGGACTCCATCCGGGATTTCTACCAGCTCGACGGCGGCGGCATGGACGGCTCCGTGGAAATGCTCCGGCAGCGGGGCGAAATGGCGGGCATCGATCAGTACGTGGTCCTGCCCGTGTCCAACTCCCCGAAGCGGGTGCGGCACATCAACGAATTTTTGCTGGCCGAATCCGAAAAATACGACGATTTCATCGGCTTCGGCACCCTCCACGCAGACATGGAGGGACTCATGGAGGAAACCGAGTGGATCCTCCAAAATGGCCTGCACGGCATCAAGATGCACCCGGATTCCCAGCGGTTCAACATCGACGACGAGCGGCTCTTCCCCGTTTACGAGCTTTTGCAGGACAAGATCCCCGTGATGCTCCACATGGGCGACCTGCGCTACAATTTCTCCCATCCCGTGCGGCTGAAGCGGGTGCTGCAGCTGTTTCCCCGTCTGAAGGTCATCGCCGCCCACTTCGGCGGCTACTCCATGTACCACACCGCCCGGGAGCTGCTGTGGGACACCGACTGTGTTTTCGATGTTTCCAGCTCCCTGATGTTCATGGAGCAGGGCGTGGCGGAGAAATACATCAACAGCTACGGCGCAGAGCGCATGGCCTACGGCACCGACTACCCCCTGTGGGACCCGGTCAAGGAGGTGGAGCGCTTCCTGCAGCTGGACCTGACGGACGACCAGTTCGACCAGATCTGCCATAAGACCGCCGAACGGATCCTGGAGCTTTGATCGTTCCGAGTCCCATAACCCGGACCTGCCTTTCTTGACATTTTCGAACGAACGTTCTATAATAAAGTCAAACGAAAGGGGGCGTCCCAAATGCATACCATCCAAGCCAAATCCATCCTGTCTGCCAAAAACGGCATGAATCTCTACCGGGGCTGTCAGCACGGGTGCATCTACTGCGATTCCAGGAGCCGCTGCTATCACATGGACCACCGCTTCGAGGACGTGGCGGTGAAGGAGAACGGTGTCGAGCTGCTGGACCTGGCCCTGCGGCGCAAGCGGCGGCCCTGCATGATCGGCACCGGGTCCATGTCGGACCCCTACACCCCCATCGAGGAGGAGCTGCAGCTGACCCGCCGGGCCCTGGAGGTCATTGAGCAGCACGGCTGCGGCATCGCCATCCAGACCAAATCCGACCGGGTATTGCGGGATCTGGATATCCTCCGGCGCATCAACCGCCGGAGCAAGGCCGTGGTCCAGATGACCCTGACCACCATGGACGACGATCTGTGCAGGCTCATCGAGCCCAACGTCTGCCCCACCTCCCGGCGCATCGAGGTGCTGAAAGCCTTCCAGCGGGCGGGGATCCCCACGGTGGTGTGGCTGTGCCCCATCCTGCCCTGGCTCAACGACACCGAGGAGAACATCCGGGGCATCGTGGAGGCCTGCGCCGATGCGGGAGTCAGGGGCATCATCTGCTTCGGCATGGGGCTGACCCTCCGGGACGGGAGCCGGGAATACTACTACACCCAGCTCGACCGGCATTTCCCCGGTCTGAAGGAGCGGACCATCCGCACCTACGGCAGCGCCTACGAGCTGCGCAGCGCCCATGACCGGGAATTGACCGCCCTTTTCCACAGGCTCTGCGCAAAATACGGCATCTGGCACGACAACGACAAAATCTTCCGTTGGTTGTCCCAATTGGAGGACCCCGATCAGCTGAGCTTTTTTCAGCAGGAGGCCATATGAAGATCACGACCCTCATCGAAAATACGACCGTCTCCCCGGCCCTGGCCGCCGAGCATGGCCTGAGCCTGTTCGTACAGACGCAGCGCCACCGCTTTCTCTTTGACGCGGGGCAGTCCCCCGCCTTTGCCGAAAATGCCCGGAAGCTGGGCGTCGAGCTGAAGACTGCGGACTTCGCCGTCCTCTCCCACGGACACTATGACCACGGCGGCGGGATGCTCCGGTTTCTGGAGGAAAACCGCCGGGCGAAGCTTTATGTAAACCAAAACGCCTTCGGGTGCTACTGCAACGGCACCGGGAAGTACATCGGCCTGGACGGGCGGCTCTGCACCTCCGACCGGCTGGTGCGGACCGGGGATGTCTGCGCCATCGCCCCGGGGCTGACCCTGTCCACCTGCAATGACCGGGAGCGTCCCGTTCCCACGGACCCCTTCGGCCTGACGGAGCGGGTGGGGGAGTTCTTCCTGCCCGACGATTTTCTCCACGAGCAGTATCTGCTGATCGAGGAGAACGGGAAGCGGATCCTGCTCAGCGGCTGCTCCCACAAGGGCATCCTGAACATCCTCCA
>JAFQSI010000038.1 GCA_017409645.1 Oscillospiraceae bacterium
AGGAGAAGTCGGCCACGCAGCCCACGGGGCGGTCGCCCAGCGTTGCGCCAAAGGCGTGGGCGGTGTCCGCCAGCACGGCGATGCGGCCGAGACCCCTCTGGATCCGGCTGATGGGCAGGGGGCGGAACAGATGGCGCTTGCGCTCCACGGCGGCGTAGATCCGCTCGTAATCACAGGGGATGCCGGCCAGATCCACGGGGATGATGACCTTGGTCCGCTCGGTGATGGCGGCCTCCATGGCGTCGTAGTCCATTTCCAGGGAATTTTCCTGGGTGTCGATCAGCACGGGCGTGGCGCCAACATGGCAGATGACGGAGGCGGTGGCGGTATAGGTATAGGCGGTGGTGATAACCTCGTCGCCGGGGCCGACGCCCATGAGCCGCAGGGCCATCTCTGCGCAGGCGGTCTGGGAATTCAGGCAGACGGCGTATTCGGTGCCGCAGCGCTGGGCGACCCGGCGCTCCAGCTCCTTGGTCTTGGGACCGGTGGTGATCCAGCCGGAGCGGAGGGCCTCAATGACCTCGTTGATCTCGGACTGGGTGATATCGGGGGGAGAAAAGGGGATATTCATAAGGATGTACACCTCTCATAGTCACATCATTTCCGGGACGCAGACGCAATTCCGGAATTATATCACTATTTTACTATAAGCTTTTGAGGTTGTCAATTGACGGAAACTGGAATTCAAAATTAAGCAATCTTAATTTTTCATGAACACACAGAAAACCGGTCCGGCGAAAGCCGGACCGGCGGGAAGGATCGGATCAGCCGCGGCTGTTGAGCAGAGCCTCGATCTTCTTGATGGGGTCGATGATGGAGCCGACGCTCATCTCGTGGTTGATGGCGGCGACGAAGTAGGCGCAGTACTTGGAGCAGTCCACGTCGAAGTACCAGCTGCGCTTCAGCAGCTCGGGCTGGCGGTAGGTCAGGTTGGTGCCCAGGACGGCGGTCAGGATGCCCTCCTCCACCATCTTGTCGAACTTGGCCATGCCGGAGGTGAAGAGGGGGTAGGTGGCGTTGGCGATAATGTGCTTGGCGCCGCGCTTCTTCAGCTCGTAGGCGACCTCCAGCATGCTCTCGCCGGAGGCGATGATGTCATCGGCGATGAAGACGGTCTTGCCCTCGACGCTCTCGCCCAGGTACTCGTGGGCGACGATGGGGTTGCGGCCGTTGACCACACGGGTGTAGTCGCGGCGCTTGTAGAACATGCCCAGGTTGCAGCCCAGGACGCTGGAGAAGTACATGTTGCGGGAGATGGCGCCCTCGTCGGGGGAGATGACCATGAAGTGGTCCTTGTCGAAGGACAGCTCGGGCATATGCTGCAGCAGGGTCTTCAGCACCTGATAGGTGGGCATGACATTGTCAAAGCTCATCAGGGGCACGGCGTTCATCAGCCGGGGATCGTGGGCGTCGAAGGTGATGATGTTCTGCACGCCCATGGCCTGCAGCTCCTGCAGAGCCACGGCGCAGTCCAGGGACTCCCGGACCACACGGCGGTGCTGACGGCCGCCGTACAGGGAGGGCATGATGACGCTCATGCGGTGGCTGCGGCCGGCGACGGCCTGGATCAGACGCTTCAGGTTGGCGTAGTGGTCGTCGGGGGACATGTGATTCTCCACACCGAACAGGTTGTAGGTCAGGGAATAGTTGCCGGGATCACAGATAAAGAAGATATCGTCACCACGGACGGACTGCTTGACGAGGCCCTTGGCATCGCCGCTCTGGAAACGGGGGCAGGCGCAGTCGACAATGAAAGTATCCTGGTCGATGCCGACCTCCTTGGCCCAGGCGACCAGATGGCTGTCGATGAGCTTGGCCAGCTCCTCGGCACCGGGGCAGGCGATCAGGGCGGGGTGGGCGACCTGCGTTTCAGGGCTGAAAAAATCAGCAGGGGTGACGGTTTTCGTGGACATTATTAAATTCCTCCATTTTTATGCCGCTGTAATTGTTTGAAAAACAGTATATCATGTATCGCGAAGGGATTTTGCATCCTCATTATA
>JAFQSI010000329.1 GCA_017409645.1 Oscillospiraceae bacterium
AAGGCAAAAGCAATATATGACGAATCACTTTCTTAGATAGAGCAAAGCCGCCGGTTTCCATCGTGGAAACCGGCGGGTTTGGTCCGGGCTGCGGGATTCGAACCCACGGTCTCTTGGTCCCAAACCAAGCGCGATACCAAACTTCGCTAAGCCCAGATATTTTTTCAGTTGTGGTCAAATATGTGGTCAGGGAAATTCTACCACAAATAGTGCGAACTTTCAAGAGGGGCTAAACGGGAAAACAGCCGATAAAATGGGGCTGCTTGCGATCTTTTCGGGGTGGCTGCGGATTTGGGATTCCAGCTCCCAAACCAGGCGCGATACCAAGCTTCGCTACACCCAGATAACTATAACAGTATATCCGATTCTCCCGGAAAAAGCAAGGGGGAATCTGACGGTTCTGCAGAAAAAGCTGCCCCGGTGGCCGGGGCAGAGTGTATCGAAGGCTGGTCCTACTGAATGGCCTGGTCAATCAAGTGACCTGACCGGTGCTTTCTGACCCGCCCTACAGGGTTAATCCGGCTGAATGGAGCGGATCAGCTCCTCGGCTGTGACACCGTAGAGCTTCGCCAGCTTCAGGAGGTTGGAGGTGGAGGGGTCGGCGGTGCCGTTTTCCCATTTGCTCACGGCCTGGCGGCTGACGCCCAGGGATTCGGCCACGAATTCCTGGGTCATGGAGCAGCGGGTCCGGTGATCCTTCAGGACCTCGCCCAGGGACTTGCGGAGGATCGTCTCCTCCTGCCGCTGGGGCGTATCGTTCAGATATTTGCGCAGGGCGCGGAACAGCAGGATCAGCAGCCTGACGAAGATGAAGATCAAAAAGCCGACCAGGGCGATCTCCAGCAGCGCAAGGGGGATCAGATAGAAAATTCTTGCATCCATAGGGGTCTTCCTTTCTGTTTGGTTGGCTCTATCATAGCAAAAAAGCCCGGTTGCGTCCAGCAGCTTACGCGCAACTATCGGTTGCGGGGCAGAAAAAGACCCGATGCGGCTTGCACATCGGGTCAAATTTGTTATGCTTCCTCAAACAGGTCGGGGTTGCGGCGGCAGTAGACACGCCAGGCGTACCACTGGCCCGCGGTGACGCCGGAGAGGATGGCCAGCAGCAGAACGGAAAGGGTCAGCATGATGATCCCCGCGTCGGCGCTCAGAAGGGTGAACAGGAAGCTCAGACCCAGGGAGCAGAAAGCGATGAGGATCAGGCGTCTGCCGCTGGAGGTGGGGTCCTCGTCCCGCTCCAGCCGGTCGATCTCCTTCAGGTACGACAGGCCGAAGGCGGCACCGAACAGAAGCAGGGTGATCAGCAGGAATTTTTGCATGGCTTATACGTTGAACAGGAAGTTGACGATGTCGCCGTCCTTCATGACGTACTCCTTGCCCTCGCTGCGGACCTTGCCCTGGGCCTTGGCGGCGGCCATGGCGCCGATGGCCTTCAGATCCTCGAAGGCGATGACCTCGGCCCGGATGAAGCCCCGCTCGAAGTCGGTGTGGATCTTGCCGGCGGCCTGGGGAGCCTTGGTGCCCCGCTTGATCGTCCAGGCGCGGCACTCGTCGGTACCGGCGGTCAGGAAGGACATCAGACCCAGCAGGGCATAGCTGGCCTTGATCAGCCGGTCCAGGCCGGACTCGCTGACGCCCAGCTCCTCCATGAACATGGCCTTCTCGTCGGGATCGTCCAGCTCGGCGATGTCGGCCTCCAGCTTGGCGCAGATGGGCAGGCACTGGCTGCCCTCGGCGTCGGCCAGGGCCTTGACGGCGTTGAAATGCTTATTGGCCTCGGGCTCGTTGACCTCGTCCTCAGAGAGGTTGGCCACATAGATGGTCTTCTTCAGGGTCAGCAGGTCAGACTGGGCGATGACGGCGAACTCCTCGGGATCGTCGGTGTAGGTCCGGGCCAGCTTGCCCTCGTTCAGGTGGTCCAGCAGACCGGCCAGCAGCTTGGCTTCCGCCGCGAATTTCTTGTCGCCGCCCTTCATGGCCTTCTGGCACTTGTCGATGCGGCGCTCCACCATCTCGATGTCGGCCATGACCAGCTCCAGGTTGATGATGTCGATGTCGCGCAGGGGATCGGTGCTGCCCTCGACATGGGTGACGTTGCTGTCCTCGAAGCAGCGGACCACATGGACGATGGC
>JAFQSI010000330.1 GCA_017409645.1 Oscillospiraceae bacterium
GGAAGACCTGATCGAGCGGGCCTCCAAGCAGAACTTCATCCCGGTGATCGACGACCGAAATACCTTCATCGGCATCGTCACCCGCCGCGCCATCATCAAGTACTGCCAGAAGGTGCTGCTGGGCCAGAAGGCCGCTACATAAGAAACGATGCTCCCCCAACATAGGGGGAGCATTTTGTTCTGTCAACCGTGTGGGTGGCGCTTGCCATACAGCCAGGCAAGCTGGGTCATGCGGTATTGCATATTCCCCACAACATCCATATATTCCAAAAGAAGCTCCCGGTCATCAGGATGGAGTCTGCGCAGAAGATCGGTATACGCCCCGTCCAGTTCTGCACGCTGACGGGCCAGCTCCCGATATTCCATGTCCGCTTTGGCAAGCCTGTCCACCTGATCCGCTGCGCGGAAGATCCATTCCATCATCTGGCATGCACCACCTTTTTATCTATTTTAGGACATATCGTCCTAAATGTCAATAGGACGATATGTCCTGAGGTATGCTTGCATTGGTGATGTAAGATGCGTTTACGAATCCGTGATCTGCGGGAGGATCGGGACCTGAAGCAAAAGGAAATTGCAGACCTTTTGATGTGCGATCAGTCCCTGTATTCCAAGTATGAGCGACAGGAGCGGCCCCTTCCCCTGGAGCTTGCCGCCCAATTGGCGATCTTTTATAATGTCAGTCTGGATTACCTGGTGGGACTGACCAACTCCAAGGAGCATCACAGATAACAGCTCCCCCGAATATGGGGGAGTCTTTATATTCTCTGTCCATACAGAAACCGTCCCCGGTGCGTGCTGCATCGGGGACGGTCGTATTACGGCTTTTCGTTTTCGCTGCGGCTCTCTTCCATTCTCTGACGGATCTTGGCCTGTCTCAGCTTCACCTTGCCCTCTCTGCGGGCCTTGGCGGCGGCCTTTTCCTCCTTGGCGACCTCCACGTCATGGGCCTTCTTGGCCTCCTCGTCGTATTCCCAGACGGGGACGTTGGCCAGGAACTGCAGACCCAGGTCGGTAGCCATTTCCTTTGCCAGGGGCTCCGCCAGGACGCCGCGCTTGGAGGTGAAGTAGGTGGGCACCACGGCGACGATGGCATCCTCTGCGTTGGAGAAGGCCAGGGACCTGGACTCCACATTGCCGCTTCTGACGGTGATGGTCTGCAGGCAGGTGACGGTGTTCAGATCGATGGTCCGCTCCCGGAAGCCCAGGACCCGGAGGGTGTTGGTGGCGGGATCGTGGATGCAGGCGGCCTTGGCCACGTTCAGCACATACAGGACCAGAACAACGGTCACCAGCAGCACGCCGACGGCGCTCAGCAGCAGCGTGGCGGGATCCTCCCGCAGAACGTAGAGCAGGAGCCCGAGAGCGGCGATCATGATGACGGAGAAGGTGATGCCGGTGATGCGCTCAGCGGCGGTGGACAGGGGGTATTTTTTCATGTAGAGGATCCTCCGGTTTGTTGAATGCATCCATTATAACCCGCTCCGGCGTATATTGCAAGAACGGACTGGCATAAAACTTGTCAAAATATCCGGAATGTGATATGGTTACAGAAAGGAATACGGAAGGAGCGGATGCCCATGGAAATGAAGATCGGCTTTGCCAAACGAAACATCACCCCGCCGCCGGGAACGGAGCTGGGGGGCTATGCGGGCTACCGGCCCTGCTCGGGGTGTCACGATCCCCTGTGGTGCAGGGCGGTGGTTTTGCAGCAGGGGCAGGAGCGCCGGGCGCTGCTGAGCCTGGAGCTTCTGAGCGTGGATGAATCCCTGTCGGACCGGATCGAAGATGCGGTGCGCCCTCTGGGGATCGGCGCCGTGGTCGCGGCGGCCATCCATTCCCACGCGGCTCCCTGCGGCATGATCCCCGGCGAGGGACCCCTTTCGGCGGTGAATGCCGTGGCAGAGCGGGACCCGGAGGGCTTCCGGCGCTATATGGAGCAGGTCATCGCCAGCGCCGTCTGTGCCTGCGCCGAGGCCATAGACCGTCTGGAGCCCTTCACCGTCCGCTCCGCCCGGGGGACCGCCCCGGTCATCGGCTCGGAGCGGCATAC
>JAFQSI010000331.1 GCA_017409645.1 Oscillospiraceae bacterium
CAGGAGACGAAGCTCCAGCCCGATCAGATCAGCCTGGACCTGCCCGGCTACACGCAGCACTGGTACTCAGCCGAAAAGAAAGGCTATTCCGGTACCGCGCTGTTCTCCAAGGAGCCGCCCATCGCCGTCCGAAACGGCATCGGCGAACCGGAGCTGGACACGGAGGGGCGGGTCATCACCGCCGAATATCCCGGCTTCTTCCTCGTGACCTGCTATACCCCCAACGCGCAGCGGGGACTGGCCCGGCTGGACCATCGCATGCGCTGGGACGAGGCTTTCCGCCGGTTCCTCCGGGAGCTGGATGAGAAAAAGCCTGTGATCATCTGCGGAGATCTGAATGTGGCCCACAGGGAGATCGACCTGAAAAACCCGGCCTCCAACCGGGGCAATGCAGGCTTCTCCGATGAGGAACGGGAGAGTTTTTCCAGGCTCCTGGATGCCGGTTTCACCGACACCTTCCGTCTTCTCCACCCCGATGCGACGGGGGCCTACACCTGGTGGAGCTACATGTACAAAGCCCGGCAGAACAACGCCGGATGGCGGATCGACTATTTCCTCGTATCCGACCGTCTCCGTGAATGTGTCAAGGCTGCACCGATTTATCATGAGATCCTGGGCTCGGACCACTGTCCGGTGGGCCTGGAGATCAATATGGAGGATTAAATTTGAATATGAAACCTATTGCCAAACGACTGCTGGCTCTGGCCAGCGCTGCCGCGATCGCGATGAGTACCATTCCCGCAGTCCGGGCCGTATACCGGGCAGAGACGACCTATGAGGGTGTTCCCGACTGGGCACTGTACGAGGTCACTGCCATGGAGCAGCTCGGTCTGATGAGCGAGGAGCTGCTCTGTGCCGATCTCAGCACCGAGATCACCCGTCAGGAGATGTGCAGCGTGGCTGCCGCCACCTATGAAAGGGTCACCGGCACCGAGATCGAGCTGCCTGAGGAGCTGCCCTTCACCGACACCGACGACGTCGATGTTCAGAAGGCCTACCAGATCGGCATCGTGCAGGGCGACGGCAACGGTACCTTCCGCCCCGACGACAGCCTGACCCGGGCGGAGTTCTTTACCTTCGTCGGCCGTTATCTGACTGCCAGCGGCATGGAGCTGACCGATGACTGCTACGGCGACCTGTCCGCCTTCTCCGATGCGGAAAACCTGCCCGCCTGGGCCAAGGAGCCCACGGAGCTGGCTGTTGGCCTGGAGATCGTCAAGGGCTCCGGCAGCACGCTGGACTTCAAGAGGACCACCTCCGGTGTTGAAGCGCTGGTCATGTTCTACCGGGCCCACAACGTTTCCATCGGCTATGTCCCCGGACAGGAGTTCATCGACCTGACCCCCTGGGCCCAGTCCTCCGTCCTGCGGATGGATCAGCTGGGTCTGATCCCCGAAACCGTGAAGGCCGCTTCCATGGGCAGCACCATCACCCGTCAGGACCTGTGTAAGATCGCCATGCGCAGCTACAAGCTGCTGACCGGCCTGACCGACGAGGATCTGGGCACCCCCGAGGATGTGTTCACCGACACCGATGACGTCGACATCCTCAACGCCTACGCCCTGGGCATCATCAACGGCCGCGGCGCCGGCATCTTCGATCCCGACTCCCCCATCATCCGTCAGGATTTC
>JAFQSI010000332.1 GCA_017409645.1 Oscillospiraceae bacterium
CGGTAAGGCCGGCCGTACCCGTCACATGGGTATCCGTCCCACCGTCCGCGGCTCCGTCATGAACCCCAACGACCATCCCCACGGTGGTGGTGAGGGCCGCTCCCCCATCGGTCGTTCCGGCCCCGTCACTCCCTGGGGCAAGCCCGCACTGGGTTACAAGACTCGCAAGACTAAGAACCCCACCAACAAGTTCATCGTCAAGCGCAGAAACAGCAAGTAAGGAGGAAATGAAATGAGCAGAAGTATCAAGAAAGGCCCTTTCGTAGCTCCCGAGCTGTACAAGCGCGTTGAGGAGCTGAACAAGGCTGGCGAGAAGAAGGTTCTGAAGACCTGGTCCAGATCTTCCACCATTTTCCCCTCCTTCGTTGGTCACACCATCGCCGTCCACGACGGCCGCAAGCACGTTCCCGTGTATATCACCGAGGACATGGTCGGCCACAAGCTGGGCGAGTTCGTTCCCACCAGAACCTTCCGTGGCCACTCCGGCAGCAAGACTGCCAACAGCAAGTAAGGAGGTACTGAAATGGAAGTTTTTGCACATGTGAAGTACGTCCGCATGTCTCCCCGCAAGGTCAAGCTGGTTGCTGACATGATCCGGGGCAAGGACGTCAAGACCGCTACCGCTTTCCTGAAGCAGACCTCCAAGGCTGCTTGCGAGCCCATGCTGAAGCTGCTGAACAGCGCTGTCGCCAATGCGGAGCACAACAATCAGCTCAACGCTGAGAACCTGTACGTTTCCACTGTGATCGCCAACCCCGGCCCCATCCTGAAGCGCGGCCGCATCGCATCCCGCCGTGGTTTCGTTCGTATCAATAAGAGAACCACTCACATCTCCATCGGTGTGAGCGAGAAGGCTTAACAGGAGGTAACTATGGGACAGAAAGTTAATCCCCATGGCCTGCGCGTTGGCGTTATCAAGGACTGGGATTCCCGCTGGTACGCCCGCGAGGACAAGGTCGGCGATCTGGTCGTTGAAGATTACAACATCAGAAAGTACCTGAAGAACAAGCTGTATTCCGCTGGCGTCGCCAAGATCGAGATCGAGCGCTCCAACGGTAAGGTCAAGATCAACCTGTGGTGTTCCCGCCCCGGCGTCGTCATCGGCAAGGCCGGCGCTGAGATCGAGAACCTGCGCAAGGAGATGGAGACCCGCTTGGGCAAGTCCGTCGCCCTGAACATCGTCGAGGTCCGCAGCCCCGACCTGAACGCTCAGCTGGTGGCCGAGAACATCGCCGCCCAGATCGAGAAGCGTATCTCCCACCGCCGCGCCATGAAGAAGGCTATGCAGCAGGCCACCCGCCTGGGTGCCAAGGGCATCAAGGTCACCTGCAGCGGCCGTCTGGGCGGCCGTGAGATCGCCGGTTCCGAAAGCTATCACGAGGGTACCATCCCCCTGCAGACCATCCGTGCCGACATCGAGTACGGCTTCGCTGAGGCTGCCACCACCTCTGGCCGCATCGGCGTGAAGGTGTGGCTGTACAAGGGCGAGGTCCTGAACACCACCCTGCGTGCCGCCACTCCCGAGCCCGCTCC
>JAFQSI010000333.1 GCA_017409645.1 Oscillospiraceae bacterium
GGTCAACTTCCTCGGGATTATGCAGAACGAGTGGGCCGGCGCTCAGGCCTTCTCCTCCTTCGATACCTACCTGGCTCCCTTCGTCAAGGTGGACAACCTGAACCAGGACCAGGTCAAGCAGTGCATCCAGTCCTTCGTCTACGGCGTCAACACCCCCTCCCGCTGGGGCACCCAGGCACCCTTCTCCAACATCACCCTGGACTGGACCGTGCCCGCGGACCTTCGGGATCTGCCCGCCATCGTCGGCGGCAAGGAGATGGACTTCACCTACGGCGACTGCAAGAAGGAAATGGACATGGTCAACAAGGCCTTCATCGACATCATGATCGAGGGCGACTACAACGGCCGCGGCTTCCAGTATCCCATCCCCACCTACTCCATCACCCGGGACTTTGACTGGTCCGAGACGGAGAACAACCGGCTCCTGTTCGAGATGACCGCCAAGTACGGCACCCCCTATTTCTCCAACTACATCAACTCCGATATGGAGCCCTCCGACGTCCGCTCCATGTGCTGCCGCCTGCGTCTGGACCTGCGGGAGCTGCGCAAGAAGTCCGGCGGCTTCTTCGGCTCCGGCGAGTCCACCGGCTCCATCGGCGTCGTCACCATCAACCTGCCCCGGATCGCCTACCTGGCCAAGGATGAGGCCGACTTCTATCAGCGGCTGGACAAGCTCATGGACATCGCCGCCCGGAGCCTGAAGGTCAAGCGCACCGTCATCACCCGGCTCATGGACAACGGCCTGTACCCTTACACCAAGCGTTACCTGGGCACCTTCGGCAACCATTTCTCCACCATTGGCCTGATCGGCATGAACGAGGTGGGCCTGAACGCGGCTTGGCTCCGGGCCGACCTGACCGACGAGCGGGTGCAGAAGTTCGCCGCCGAGGTCCTGGACCACATGCGCGAGCGCCTGAGCGACTACCAGGAGCTGTACGGCGACCTGTACAACCTGGAGGCCACCCCCGCCGAGTCCACCACCTACCGCTTCGCCAAGCACGACAAGGAGCGCTTCCCCGACATCATCACCGCCAACGAGCATGGCACGCCCTACTACACCAATTCCTCCCACCTGCCCGTGGGCTACACCGAGGACATCTTCACCGCCCTGGAGATCCAGGACGAGCTGCAGACCCGCTACACCTCCGGCACCGTCTTCCACGCCTTCCTGGGTGAGAAGCTGCCCGACTGGAAGGCTGCCGCCTCCCTGGTCCGCAAGATCGCCGAGAACCACAAACTGCCCTACTACACCCTGAGCCCCACCTATTCCGTCTGTGTCGACCACGGCTATCTGCCCGGCGAGCAGTACGTCTGCCCCCACTGCGGCAAGAAGACCGAGGTCTACTCCCGGATCACCGGCTACTACCGTCCCGTGCAGAACTGGAACGACGGCAAGAGCCAGGAGTTCAAGGACCGCAAGGTCTACAACGTGGGCACCTCCGTCCTGAAGAAGACCGCCCCCGCCGTGGAGTCCCAGCCCAAGGTCCTGGCCGCTGCGGCCCCCAGCTACGAGATCCCCGCCGCCGGTGACGCCCGGATCATGCTGATCTCCCGTGTCACCTGTCCCAACTGCCGTGTGGCCGAGAATCTGCTGACCAAGAAGGGCATCCCCTTCGAGAAGTACATCGCCGAGGAGAACCTGGACCTGTGCCGCAAGTTCGGCATCAAGGGGGCTCCCACCCTGGTCATCGAGGGTCCCGCCGGTGTGCAGACCCACTATTCCGTGCCGGAGATCAAGAAGTATCTGGCAAGCCTGTAACACATAAGGCCCGGGACATTCCGGGCCTTTCCCACAAGAGAGGTAATCCAAATGTATGATATCGTCATCGTCGGCGGCGGTCCCGCCGGTCTGACTGCTGCGGTCTACGGCCTGCGGGCCGGAAAATCCGTGGTGGTCATCGAAAAGAATGGCTTCGGCGGACAGATCGCCTATTCGCCCAAGGTGGAGAAC
>JAFQSI010000334.1 GCA_017409645.1 Oscillospiraceae bacterium
CCCCGCCGCGGCATTGCTGGAGGTCCTGGATGCGGAGCAGAACCACACCTACCGGGACCACTACATCGAGATCCCTGTGGATCTTTCTGATGTGATGTTCATCACCACTGCCAATGATCTTGGCACCATTCCCCGGCCCCTGCTGGATCGGATGGAGGTCATTGAGCTTTCCTCCTACACCGACGAGGAGAAGCTGATGATCGCGAAGAACCACCTGATCCCCAAGCAGCTTTCGAAGCACGGTCTGAAAAAGTCTCAGCTGAAGATCACCGATGACGCGGTCCGCGCCGCCATCGAGGGCTGGACCCGGGAGTCCGGCGTCCGGAACCTGGAGCGGCTCATCGCCAAGCTCTGCCGGAAGGCGGACCTGAAGCTCGTCGAGGACGAGGAGCTGAAGAAGGTCACCATCACCGCGAAAAATCTGGAGGAATACCTCGAGACGCGGATCTTCCAGCCCGATGAGCTGCCCGCCGTGGATCCCGTTGGTTTGGTCACCGGCCTGGCCTGGACCTCCGTCGGCGGCGAGACGCTGGAGGTGGAGGTCAATGTGATGGAGGGCTCCGGCAAGATCGAGCTGACGGGCAATCTGGGCCTTGTGATGCAGGAAAGCGCCCGGGCTGCCGTTACGTATATCCGCTCCCACGCCGCCGAGCTGGGCGTGGAGCCGGACTTCTATAAGACCAGGGACATCCACATCCACTTCCCCGAGGGCGCGGTCCCCAAGGACGGCCCCAGCGCCGGCGTCACCGTCTGCACCGCCATCGTCTCCGCCCTGACGGGCCGGACCGTGCGGCGGGATGTGGCCATGACCGGCGAGATCAGCATCCGGGGTCGGGTGATGGCCATCGGCGGCCTGAAGGAGAAGACCATGGCGGCCTTCCGCCACGGCTGCAAGACCGTCATCATCCCCGCCGCCAACGAGCGGGACCTTGCCGACATCGACCAGACCGTCCGGAGCAAGCTGAATTTCGTCACCGCCTCCGAGATCGGAACGGTCCTTGCCGCGGCCCTGAATCCCGCGGCGGAGCCGGAGCAGCCCCTGAACATCCCAGCAGAGCCTCCCCGTGCCCGGGAAGCGGCTCTGTGCCAGTGAGGTAATACATGAATCTTCATAATGTGGAATTTGTGAAATCCGGCGCAACATTGGAGGGTCTGCCTCCCCGGACTCTGCCGGAGATCGCCTTCGCGGGCAAGTCCAACGTGGGCAAGTCCAGCGTCATCAACCGGATCCTGAACCGGAAGAATTTCGCCCGGGTGGGCGAGGCCCCCGGCAAGACCACCCATGCAAACTACTTCATCGTGGACAAGAAGTGCTATTTCGTCGACCTGCCGGGCTACGGCTACGCCAAGGTCCCCAAGGCAGAGAAGGAGCGCTGGGGTCGTCTCATGGAGGGCTATTTCGCCTCAGGGCGCATTACGCTGGGCATCCTGATCGTGGACGCCCGCCACGCCCCCACCATGAACGACGTGACCATGGCGGACTACTTCCTCCAGACCGGCTGCCCTTTCGTGGTCGTCGCCAACAAGATGGACAAGCTGAAAAAGAGCGAGATCGAAAAGAACCTCGCCACCATCCGCACCGACCTGGAGCTTCCCGAGGAGGTCACCCTGGTGCCCTTCTCCGCAGTAAAGGGCCTGGGCCGGGATGAATTGGTGAAGATCATTCTCGATGCCGTAAAAGATGCTTAAACATAAAAAAGCACCGCATTTGCGGTGCTTTTTGCCATATCAGAGGGAAAAATCGTCCTCCTCGTATTTGCTGAAGTCCAGGGCCCTGGGCTTCGGGGGGACGCGCTTGAAAGGGTCGTAGCGGAACTTGCGGCAGTCGTCGCAGGTGGGCACGATCCCTTTTTTGGCACAGAGCATCATGTCCTCGTCCAGCTTGGTGCCGTAGCGGCAGTACAGGCACGAACGCTCCATCTTCTTTCGAAACAGCATCTCAGATCCCTTCCTTTCGAGGGGTATTATACAACATCCTTCCGGGAATTTCCACTGTCATTTTCAAAAAAAGCAGCCCGGGGATCAGGAGCAGGAACATCGGGCCGAAGCACAGATAGGCCCAGGCCGCCGCGAAGCCCAGAAGACCGTGGAGCATTTTCTGGAGCATACATTGTTTCATCGACAGGCCCTGGGCCACGCCGCCGATCTGGAGCAGGACGCTGAGCCCGCCGAAGCAGACGAATACGGCGCAGAGCAGAAAGCTCCGGTCCGTTCCGGGCTCCAGAGCGAAGATCCCGGTCGTCAGCTCCAGCAGTCCCGTCAGCAGCAGGGAAAGCGCCCGGGGGAGCAGGGAAAAGAGCCACCGCCGCAGCGATCCCGCGGCCACACCCGCCAGCACCACCCAGGCACAGACGGAGGTCATGGACCGGACCGCCCGGCGGACGGCTTCCGGAAGGGATATGTCCTCCTGCTGCGGACGGAGCGTCCCCTCCGAATCCCCTGGCCAGAGGGCGCCCAGCAGAAGGGCTGTCTCCAGCTGGAGGACGAACAGAGCGGCGACCCGTTCCATGGGCAGAAACCGGGGCAGAGCGCCGAACAAAAACGCAGGTCCGCAGCAGCTGCAAAGTCCCAGCATCCGCTGGGCGTCCTTCTTTCCCAGGGAGCCGCTGCGGACGCACTGGGCGATGGCCGCTGCGCCCATGGGAAAGCCCCCGGCGCAGCCCAGCAGAAAGAGCCCCTCTGCGCCCTGGGGAAGGCCCAGCAGCCGGGCCAGGACCGGGATCCTGACGCCCAGAAGGCCGGAGACCGACAGTCCGCTCAGGACGAACAGGGGGAACAGGCTGGGGATCAGGGTCCTGCTGCACAGCTCCAGCGCTTCCCGGGCAGACCGGACCGCGCATCGGCTGTCCAGGATCAGCAGGACCATGGCCATCAGGGCCCACAGGGCGTTTCGGTTTCTCAAAATCCATCACCTCGCGAAAGTGTATGCGGACAAGGGCTGCGCATAGACTTTCGCGAGGTGAGTACATGAAAAACTGGAAGGAACATCTGTCCGGGACGGAGGAGGTCCTGAAGCCCAGGACGCTGATCGAGATCTACGGACCGGACCGGCTGCTGGTGGAGCAGCACCGGGGCATCGTCAGCTATTCCCCCGAGCGGATCCGCATTGCCGCGACCTTCGGGATCGTTTGTGTGGAGGGGGAGCAGCTTCGGCTTTGCTGCATGAGCAGACAGCAGCTCGTGATCCGGGGCGGCCTTCGGGCGGTCTGTGTGGAGGCGGCGTGCTGATGGAGCTGCTGTGGAGGCTCCGCGGCTGGGTCCGGCTCCGGCTGACCAGTGCGGACTGCACGCGGCGGCTGCGGGAGATCTCCCGGGAGATCCGACTGGAGCAGATCGAATTTTCCGATCCGCTGAACGTGGAATTCACGGTGTGCCGGGCCGATGCGGAGCGGATCCGGGTCCAAAGCGGCGATGCCCTGGTGCGGGTCCGGGAGGGCGGCATGCCCGCGGCTGCTGCAAGGCTGGGGAAGTGGCGGCTCCTGGCTGCCGTGGTGCTGCTCCTGGGGCTGCTGACCCTGTGGCTGCCGAAGCGGGTGCTGTTTTTACGGGTGGAGGGGAACGGAGGGATCCCGGCCCGGCTGATCCTGGAGAAGGCGGAGGAGTCCGGCGTCCGCTTCGGCGCGCCGGGACGGAGCATCCGGAGCGAGCAGGTGAAAAATCATCTTCTTTGGGCGATCCCGGAGCTGCGCTGGGCCGGAGTCAATGTGGAGGGCTGCACGGCGGTCATCACCGTGGCCCCGCGGGAGCCGGAGGAGCAGCAGGAGCAGGAGCTGCCGGGGGATATCGTGGCCGGGGTGGATGCTGTGGTCACGGAGGTCATACCCGCGGCGGGCACCGCCATGACAGCGCCGGGACAGGCGGTCCGGGCGGGGCAGATCCTGATCTCCGGGACCACGGATCTGGGACTTTGCACACGGGTGGACCGGGCGGAGGGAGAGGTCTACGGCCTGACCCGGCGCACGGTGACGGTGAAAATGCCCGGTCAGACCTGTCTCAGGCAGGAAAATGGGGTGGTGGAGCGAAAACATTCCCTGCGGATCGGAAAAAAAGCTGTGAATTTTTCGAATGACAGTGGAATTTTGCATGGGAGTTGTGTTAAAATGAGGACGGTAAAATATCTGACGCTGCCGGGAGGCTTTGCCCTTCCGGTGGCGCTGGTGACGGATACCTGCCGGCTTTGTGAGGAAACGGCCATTCCCCGGGAAATCGGGGAGGAGGACCTGGCGGAGCAGGCCCGGCGATATGTACGGGAGCAGATGACAGCCGGAACGATCCTCTCGGAGGAGCTGCACTTTGAGGACGGCGTCCTGACGGCCGCCTTCGAGTGCCGGGAGCTGATCGGGGTCTTCCGTCCTGGAATTTATACAGAAGGGGATACCAATGATCGAGAAAGTGGTGAACGTTGAGCGGGTCGAGGATCTGATCGCAGTCTTCGGCTCCTTCGATGAGAATATCCGGCGCATCGAGGATGCGCTGGGCGTGAATATTGTAAACAGGGGCAGCGAGCTGAAGATCGTCGGCGACGCCGAGAAAGTGGATAAGGCTGCCCGGACCCTGGACGGACTGATGACCATTGCCGGTCGGGGCGAAGTGATCGACGAGCAGCGGGTGCGCTACCTGCTGACGCTGGTCCAGGAGGGCAACGACGATCAGGTCAGCCGCATCGCCAAGGATGTGGTCTGCATCTCCGCCAAGGGCAAGCCCATCAAGGCCAAGACCGTGGGCCAGCAGAACTACATGAAGGCCATTCAGAGCAACACCATCACCATCGGCGTGGGCCCCGCCGGTACCGGCAAGACCTATCTGGCCGTGGCTGCCGCCGTTGCCGCCTTCCGGGAGCGGCAGGTGAACCGGATCATCCTGACCCGTCCTGCTGTCGAGGCCGGCGAGCGGCTGGGCTTCCTGCCCGGGGACCTGCAGAACAAGGTCGACCCCTACCTGCGGCCCCTGTACGACGCCCTCTTCGATATGCTGGGCGCGGAGACTTTTCAGAAGTATCAGGAGCGGGGCAGTATTGAGGTCGCGCCTCTGGCCTATATGCGCGGACGGACCCTGGACGACAGCTTCATCATTCTGGATGAAGCACAGAATACGACACGGGAGCAGATGAAGATGTTCCTGACACGCTTAGGCTTCGGCTCGAAGATCGTCATCACCGGCGACGTGACCCAGATCGACCTGCCCGATGACAAGGTATCGGGTCTGAAGGATGCGGTCCGGGTGCTGGAAAATGTGAAGGACATCGCCATCTGCCGCCTGACCAGCGCCGACGTGGTCCGCCACGCCCTGGTCCAGGAGATCATCAACGCCTACGAAAAGCACGAAAAACGCCGGGAGGTCCCCAGGATCCCGCCCAAATTCGACGGTAAATACAGGAGGAAGAGCTGATGGCAAAGCTGAAGCTGAATCTGACCTATGAAAAGCCGGGCCTTTTGAATGTGCCCATCACCCGCAACATCCGCCGCTGCATCGAGGCCACCCTGGACGCCGAGGGCGTCACAGCCCTCTGCGAGATCAATATCCTCGTGACCGATGACTGTGGCATCCACGGCATCAACAAGGCCGCCCGGAACATCGACCGGTCCACGGATGTGCTGAGCTTCCCCATGTTCAACCTGGAGCCGGGCAAAGCGCCTGAAGACTGGACGCCCTACATGGACCCCGGCACCCATGCCGTTCCCCTGGGCGACATGGTCATCTCCCTGGAGCGGGCCAAGGCCCAGGCGAAGGAATTCGGCCACAGCGTCAAGCGGGAGGTGGGGTATCTGACCATCCACTCCATGCTCCACCTGCTGGGCTACGACCACCTGGACGAGGGCCCGATGAAAAAGCAGATGCGGAGTAGGGAAGAGGCCATTGCTTCCACCATTGAAGGAATGACAAGAGAATGAAATCGTAGGGGAGGGTCATGACCCTCCCGGGGATTTTGCGCCGCAAAATCCCTTCGCCGTTAGGCGAACGATGGTTTATTTCCCTGCGGGAAATCCGAAAATCTACGATTTTCGGCGGGAGGGTCATGACCCTCCCCTACAATGAAATTAGGAGATATATATGAAAACCAAAACCGCTATGATCACCATTGCCGGACGGCCCAACGTCGGCAAGTCTACTTTGACCAATTATCTGGTCGGCGAGAAGATCGCCATCGTTTCCAACAAGCCCCAGACCACCCGGAACCGGATCTGCGGCATCGTCACCCGGGAGGACATCCAGTATGTCTTCGTGGATACCCCCGGCTATCACCGGTCCCGGACCAAGCTGGGCGATTACATGGTGAATGTGGCCAAGGAGTCTATCGCCGATGTGGACGCCACCATTCTGGTGGTGGAGCCTGTTGCCAACATCGGCGCCCAGGAGGAGGACCTGATCGCGAAGATCAAGGCCTCCCGCAGCCCTGCCATCCTGGCCATCAACAAGATCGACACCGTGGAGCCGGATGCCCTTTTGGCGGTCATCGCCGCCTATTCCCAGGCGGGCTTTGACGCCATCATCCCCATCTCCGCCAAGACCGGCGACGGCGTGGAGGAGCTTCTCAAGGAGTGCGCCAGGTACGCCCAGGAGAGTCCCTTCCTGTTCCCCGATGACATGACCACCGACCAGCCCGAGCGGCAGGTCATGGCCGAGATCATCCGGGAGAAGCTGCTGTGGACCCTGGACAAGGAGATCCCCCACGGCACCGCCGTGGAGATCACCAAATTCTCCGAGCGGGACTCCGGCATCATCGACATCGACGCCACCATCTACTGCGAGAAGGCCAGCCACAAGGGCATCATCATCGGCAAGCAGGGCGCGATGCTGAAGAAGATCAGCTCCATGGCCCGTGCCGACTGCGAAAAATTCATGGGCACCAAGGTCTATCTGACCACCTGGGTCAAGGTCAAGGAGAACTGGCGGGATTCCGACTTCCTGGTGCGCAATTTCGGCTATTCCGAATGAGAACATAATTCGCCCCATTTTGCACACCCTACCATTGGGAGGGATGCATCATGGATTCTGCGTATTATTGGGAGCTGTTTATGACCACTGGGGCTCCGGCCTACTATCTGGCGTACCAGTCGAAGCGCCGAATGGAGGAAACCGATGTATCTGAAAATACAGGGTCTTGTCCTCCGGCGGACGGAGTACAATGACCACGATGTGCTGCTGACCATCCTGTCGAAGCAGCACGGCAAGCTGACCGCCAAGGCCCGGGGGCTGAAGCGGAAGAATTCGCCCCTGACGGCCCAGTGCCAGCTGCTGGCCTTCGCGGAGTTCACCCTCTTTGAATACCGGGGGATGTACACCATCAACGAGGCCAATACCATCGAGCTGTTCCACGGACTGCGCAATGACCTGGGGAAGCTGAGTCTGGGCACCTATTTTGCCCAGGCGGCGGAGGTCATCTCCCAGGAGGACCTGCCCAACCCGGAGCTGCAGTCGCTGGTGCTGAACTGTCTGTATGCACTGAGCAAGCTGAACGAGCCGGAGGAGAAGGTCAAGGCGGCCTTTGAATTGAGACTGGCCTGCATCGCGGGCTTCCAGCCGGAGCTGTCGGGCTGCGCTGGCTGCGGCGATCTCTGGCCCGATCGGTTCGACATCAAGGCCGGTATGCTGGAGTGCGCTACCTGCCGGAATATCGAATCCGACGGCATCCGGATGCCGGTGTCGCCGGGGGTCTTGCAGGCCATGCGCTACCTCTGCGAATGTGACAGCAGAAAAATCTTTGCCTTCCGTCTGCCGCCCGACGCCATGCGGCAGCTTGGGGATGTGACGGAGGCGTACTTAACCACACAATTGGAGCGGGGATTTTCCACGCTGGATTTTTATAAATCCCTGCTGATTTGATATAGGAGAACAAAATGTCTGAATTATACGAAAAATCCCTTCTGAAGCTGGAGCTGGACCGGGTCCTGGAGCAGCTGGCCGAGCGGGCGGGTTCTGAGCTGGGCAAGATCGCCTGCCGTAACTTAAGGCCCACCTCCGATCTGGAGGATGTGAAGGCTCTGCTGGATCAGACCACCGCGGCCTGTGACCTCTCCACCAAGAAGGGCTATCCCCATTTTTATGACGCCCAGGATGTTTCCTTCGCTCTGGAGCGGGCGGACATGGGCGGCGCCCTGAACCCCAAGGAGCTGCTGCGGATCGCGGGCACCCTGCGCTGCGCCCGGACCGTCAAGGGCTACACCGCCGAGGATGAGGCAGCCACGGTGCTGGATGGCATGTTCATGAGCCTGTCCCCCAACAAATATCTGGAGGACAAGATCTTCGGCGCGATCCTCTCCGAGGAGGAGATCGCCGACAACGCATCCCCCGTGCTGGCGGATATCCGGCGGCACAAGAAGGTCCAGTCTGCCAAGATCCGCGATTCTCTGCAGAAGATCATCTCCTCTCCCGCCTATGCAAAGTCCCTGCGGGAGCCCATCATCACCATCCGGGACGGCCGTTACGTGGTGCCCGTCAAGAGTGAGTGCAAGAATGATGTGCCCGGCCTGGTCCATGATATCTCCGGCTCCGGCGGCACCCTCTTCGTCGAGCCTATGTCTGCCGTCAATGCCAACAACGCCCTGCGGGAGCTGGAGCTGAAGGAGAAGAAGGAGATCGAGCGGATCCTGGCGGAGATGTCCGCCGAGGCCGCCGCCCATCGGGACGACATCAACACCAATGTGAAGATCCTGGTGGAGCTGGATGTGATCTTCGCCAAGGCGAAGCTGGCCTATGCCATGCGGGCCTGGGCACCTGAAATGAACGACAGGGGAGAGGTGGACCTGCGCAAGGCCCGGCACCCCCTGCTCGACCCCAAGACCGCGGTGCCCATCACCGTCCGGCTGGGCACGGATTTCGACTCCATGATCATCACCGGCCCCAACACCGGCGGCAAGACCGTCACCCTGAAGACTATCGGTCTGCTGACGCTGATGGCCGAGTGCGGTATGCACGTTCCCGCCGGTGACGGCAGCCGCCTGTCTACCTTCG
>JAFQSI010000003.1 GCA_017409645.1 Oscillospiraceae bacterium
CTTCGTCATCGCCCACCGCCTGAGTACCATCATGAATTCCGACTGCATCATGGTCCTCGACCACGGCCGCATCATCGAGCGCGGCACCCACGACGAGCTGATCGAAAAGAAGGGCACCTACTACCAGCTCTACACCGGCGCGTTCGAACTGGAATAAGCTCTCTTCCGAAAAAATCGCAGGGAACGGCCTGCATCCCATGCAGCAAGGAAGCCCGCGGCACACGCCGCGGGCTTTTATTTTCTTAATATCTTAATTCAATAATGTTTATCTTGACTTTCATTTTATTTAAGTATATACTATAGACACAAACCAAAAGCGAAAGGAGATGCGCCCATGAAGGATATCCCGTTGTGGATCACGGAGCTGGAGGCTGATGAGCTGAAATTCATCCGCAATTTCGTTCTGGCGTCGGGCTCGCTGAAGGAGATGGCCCAAAGCTACGGTGTCAGCTACCCCACCGTCCGTTCCCGGCTCAACAACGTGATCGAGAAGATCAAGGTAAGCGAAGAAAACAAGGAGGATCCCTACGAGAAGCTCATCAAACGTCTGGCCATCGAGGGCAGGGTGGACTTTGAGGCCGCCACGCTGCTGATCCAGGAATACCGCGCCAAGAAGGAGGATTGACCATGAACGATTACATTCTCTACATTTTTGCGCCGGTCATCATCGGCGCTGCCGCCATGGCGCTGCAATTTCAGTACATGCACACCACCGAGCGCAGGCGGCGGGCCTGGAGCCTGGGCGGGATCGCGGTTCTTTGGATCCCCGCGGTCCTGATCGTGGCCCGGTACCTCTGCTCCTACGCGCGGACCGTGGAGGAGTGCTTCCTGCTCTGGACGGCCGCCTTTGTTATCAGCTGCATTGCAGCGGCGATCCAGTTTTCCATTATGCTCCTGACCCGGAGCAGGCGCGATCTGAGCGGCGTGGACAAGATGAAGCTCAAGGATCTGTAACCCCATGATCAAAGGCCCACGGCAGACGCCGCGGGCCTTGATTTTTTATTCCTCGTTGGGCACCACGATCCGGGCCGTCTCCATGGATCTTCCCATGGAGTAGTAGAATACATTGTCCCGGCTGGGGTCCATGCCGGTTCCCACGCCCCGGTCGGCGTAGACCGCATGGGACCGGAACAAAATGGGGATCAGCTGGCCGTTTCGCAGGATCATCTGATGCAGATCATAGTAGTTGCCGCTGTTCTCCAGAGCCTCCCGGCACATTTCCAGGCAGGTGGCATTTTCCATGCCGCCCCAGCTCAGGGCTCCCCCATCCCGGAAAAATTCCGTCAGATCCATATTGGGCGACAGCTTGGTCTGACCCAGATACAGGTCGAAGGTGCCGTCCCGGAGGACCGCCCGGTAGTCGGTGTAATTGCACTCCAGCAGCTCCACGGTCAGGCCACATTCGGTCAGCATCTGCGCCACCTGACGGGCAGCCCGGAGCCGGACGGAATCGTCCTTGTTCACCAGCAGCTTCACGGCCTTGCCCTCCATGCCGGCCTCTGCCAGGGCCTGGCGGAACATCGCCGGATCATAGGTGATCTGCCGGGCCAGGGTCTGGTCATAGAACGGCGCGCTGGGCGACGCAGGCAGGGTTGTGGGCGCGCCGAAGCCGTTGTAGCAGTCCGCCAGCAGCCCGGAGCGGTCGATGGCGTAGCTCAGGGCCACCCGGACCTGGGACTGGGAAAAGGCCCTGCTTTCCATGTTGCAGCCCAGATACAGGAAGATGCCCGTCTCCGCATCCCACAGCTCGTAATCGCAGCGGTAGGCGGCATAGCTGGCAGAGCCGGGGTCCGCGGTGGAAACGCCCACATCGCCGAATTCGAACTCATCCCGGATCTGAGTGGGATCCTCACCCGCCAGCAGCGGGATGGTCTGGGCGGTCATGGGCACGCTGACATCGGTCCACCAATTGTCCCGGCGGGTCAGCTGCAGACCCTCCGCCGTGTCCTCCAGGATGTACGGACCGGTGCCCTGGGGCATGGCCGTCTCCTCCTGGCCGTACTTGACGATGGGGATATCCAGCAGCAGGGGCAGATTCTCCATGGGAATCTCCGTTGTGATCTGCACCCGGTTTCCCTCGATCTCGGAGATCTTGTCGATATGCCGGAATCGGCCCTCGTAGTAGTCCGAATCCTCCGCCTCCTTCAGGCTCGCCACCACATCCACGGCATTCAGCTCCGTCCCGTCGGGGAAGGTGGCCTGCGCCAGGGTGAAAACATAGGTCTGCAGATCCTCGGTGACGGTAAAGCTCTTGCACAGCTGGGGCTCGACGTTGTATTCGCTGTCCGTAGTGAACAGGCTCTGGTAGAGGAGGCTGAAGAGCATCCGGTTGTTGATGTTCAGGCAGTCGTAGGGGTTGAAGCCCTCCTCCGGGAAATAGGCCAGGGTAAAATTGGCCTCGGAGGTGTGCAGACCGCCGGGAGCCGTGACTCCAGGCTCTGTGGGCGCTTCGCTGGGCCGGGTCACATCGGCCAGACCGTCGCCGGTGGGCACATAGGCCCGCCGGGAGCCGCAGCCGGTCAGCAGCAGCACCAACGCCAGGAGCATTGCGGTTTTTCTCATTTGGTGTTTCCTCCCTCGCAGACGATGATGGCGGCCAGGCTCCCCCGCTCATTGCCCACCCGCCGGTGGGACCAGAACCGGTCCGGCTGACAGGCAGTACATTCCGTGCTGATCTCGATCTCCCGGACGCCGCAGCGGCGCAGCAGCGCGGCGTTGACACCCTTCAGATCCACCCGGAATTTTTCCCCGTCGGAGACGATGTATTGCTCTGCCTCCGTGCCCAGCACCGCCCGGACGGCCTCCGGAACATCGGCGTCCGTCTCAAAGCAGCACTGCGCGATATTGGGTCCGATGGCGGCGCGGATATCCTCCGGCCGGGAGCCGAAGCTTTCCGCCATGGCCCGGACCGCGTTTCCGGCGATGTCCGCCACGGTCCCCCGCCACCCGGCGTGGACCGCGCCCACGGCCCCGGTGACGGGATCGTGGAGCAAAATGGGGGTGCAGTCGGCGCTGAAGGCCGCCAGAGCAACGCCCGGGGTGTTCGTCACCAGCGCGTCGCACTCGGGGATCACATCCCGCTCCAGGCCCTCGCCGCAGTTGGAGCCATCCACCACCCGGACGATGTTGGTGTGGGTCTGCCGGGTGAAGACCAGAGCATGGACATCGAACCCGATGGCCTCGCCCAGGATCTCATAATTCCGGACAACGTTCTCCGGCTCGTCCCCCCGGTGGATCCCCAGATTCAGACTCGCCAGATATCCCTCGCTCACCCCGCCGAACCGGGTGGTAAAGCAGTGGGGAACCGCAATTCCCTCTGCGGTCAAGTATTCCAGTTTTCCAACTTTATTCGTAATTACAGACATAAATTTTCAATTCTTAATTATCAATTCTCAATTTATTCCTGTCCCTGGCGACCGGCGTTCTTGTCCTTCTGCATGCAGCACTTCTTATATTTTTTACCGCTTCCGCAGGGGCAGGGATCGTTGGGGCCGACCTTTTTCTCGGTGCGGCGGACGGGCTGCTTCTTGACGATGGAATCGCCGGAGCCCACGGCCTGGACCTCCTTGGCCACCTTCTGGCGCTTGACCTCCTGACGGGGAGCCAGCCGGAACAGGAACATCTTCCGGACCGTCTCCTCCCGGATGGCGTTGACGGTGGCTTCGAACATCTCGTAGCCCTGCTGCTTGTACTCCACGACGGGATCGTGCTGGCCGTAGGAGCGCAGGTGGATGCCCTGCTTCAGATCGTCCATGGCGTCGATCAGATCCATCCAGTATTCGTCGACCACCCGCAATGTGACGACGCGCTCCACCTCCCGCATGATGTTCTCACCGTAGGCGGCCTCCTTGGCATCGTAGGTCTTCACGGCCTCGGCGGTCAGCAGCTCCTGCAGATCTGCGGTGCGCAGCTCCTCGTCGGTCAGCTGCACCGTGCCTTTGGGGAAGTAGATGCCCTCGAAATGGCTCAGCAGGGACTGCAGCTGCTCCTGATTCTCGATGCCGCCCTGTTCCGCGGAGACGTCTGCGATGTGGCCCGCCACGACCTTGGCGAGGTTGTTCATCATCGTCTCCCGGAGGTTCTCGCCCTCCAGGACCTTCTGGCGCTGGCCGTAGATGACCTCGCGCTGGGTGTTCATGACGTTGTCGTACTCCAGAACATTCTTTCTGGAACGGAAATTCCGGGATTCGACGCTCTTTTGGGCGTTCTCCACGGCGCCGGAGAGGATCTTCTGGTCGATGGGGGTGTCCTCATCCAGACCCAGGGTGTCCATCATGGCCATGATCCGCTCGGAGGAGAACAGGCGCATCAGGTCGTCCTGCATGCTCAGGTAGAAGCGGCTCTCGCCGGGATCGCCCTGACGGCCCGCACGGCCCCGGAGCTGGTTGTCGATACGGCGGGACTCGTGGCGCTCGGTGCCGATGATGAACAGGCCGCCCGCGGCCCGGACCTTGTCAGCGTAGACGGAGATCTCGGCGCGGAACCGGTTCAGCAGCTCCTCGTACTTGGCCCGGACCGCCAGGATCTCGGGGTCGGAAGTCTCGGAATAGGCGTTGGCCTCCCGGATCAGCTCCTCGGGGTACTCGAGCTTGCGCAGCTCGTTGAGGGCCATGTATTCGGCGTTGCCGCCGAGCATGATATCCGTACCACGGCCTGCCATGTTGGTGGCGATGGTGACGGCGCCGTGCCAGCCGGCCTGGGCCACGATCTGGGCCTCGAGGTCATGGAACTTGGCGTTCAGCACATTGTGCTTGATGCCCTCCTTCTTCAGCATTTTGGAGAGCAGCTCGGACTTTTCGATGGAGGCGGTACCCACCAGAACGGGCTGGCCCTTCTCGTGGCACTCCTTGACCTGACGGATGATGGCCCGGTATTTGCCCGCCTCGGTCTTGTAGACGGCGTCGGGGTTGTCCTTACGGATGACGGGACGGTTGGTGGGGATCTCCACCACATCCAGCCGGTAGATGGTGGAGAATTCCTCCTCCTCGGTCAGGGCGGTGCCGGTCATGCCGGAGAGCTTGCCGTAGAGCCGGAAGAAATTCTGGAAGGTGATGGTGGCAAGGGTCTTGCTCTCGCCCTCGACGTTGACGCCCTCCTTGGCCTCGATGGCCTGGTGCAGGCCCTCGTTGTACCGGCGGCCGTACATCAGTCGGCCGGTGAACTCGTCGACGATGATGATCTTGCCTTCCTTGATGACGTAGTCGATGTCCTTCTTCATCAGGCCCCGGGCCTTCATGGCCTGGTTGATGTGATGGTTGATGGTGGTGTTCTCCATGTCGGCCAGATTCTCAATGCCGAAGTACTTCTCGGCCTTGGCGATGCCCCGGGCGGTCAGGGAGACGGTCCGGGCCTTCTCGTCGACGATGTAGTCGCAGTCGTAGTCGTCCTGGACCTCCTTGTCCTCGGTCTTGGCGAAGACCTTCCGCTTCATGCCGGAGACGAGGAAATCGGCCATCTCATAGAGCTTGGAGCTTTCCTCGCCCTTGCCGGAGATGATCAGGGGGGTCCGGGCCTCGTCGATCAGGATGGAGTCCACCTCGTCAACGATGGCGAAGTTGTGGCCCCGCTGGACCATCTCGGTCTTGTAAAGGGCCATGTTGTCGCGCAGATAGTCAAAGCCCAGCTCGTTGTTGGTGCAATACGTAATGTCGGCGGCGTAGGCCTGGCGGCGCTCGGGATTAGTCATGCCGGGGACCACCAGTCCCACGGTCAGGCCCATGTAGCGGTAGACCTTGCCCATCCATTCCGAGTCACGGGTGGCCAGATAGTCGTTGACGGTGACCACATGGACGCCGCGGCCCGTCAGGGCGTTCAGATAGCAGGGCAGGATGGCGACCAGGGTCTTGCCCTCGCCGGTCTTCATCTCCGCGATGCGGCCCTGATGCAGTACGATGCCGCCAATGATCTGCACGGGATAGGGCTTCATGCCCAGCACCCGCCAGGCAGCCTCCCGGACGGCAGCAAAGGCCTCGGGCAGGATGTCATCCAGGCTTTCGCCCTTTGCAAGCCGCTCCTTGAATTCGGCGGTCTTGCCCTTCAATGCTTCTTCGCTCAGGGCACCATACTCGTTCTCCAGCGCCAGCACCCTGTTGACGATGGGCTGCAGCTTCTTGACCTCCCGCTGGGACCGGGTGCCGAAAATTTTGTCGAATAAACCCATAAAAATAACTCCTTTGGTAGTTTTGTCCCGAAATGGACATAGAGAACCATTGTCGTTCATTATAGCACAGTTACAAGGAAAAGAATAGAAGTTTTTGTGAATTTTCCGATATATTCCCTGTAGGGCGGGCGGCACTGCCCCCGCCGACCAGCCCGGACAATTACCCAGGCCCACACAGAAGGACCAGTCCCCCACTCCATGTCATTGCGAAGCCCGAAGGGCTGTGGCAATCCGTTCTCTTTCCGTCCCCATAGGGGACGGGCGGTGCTTTGCACCGCTGGGGATGCGGATTGCCACGTCGCTTCGCTCCTCGCAATGACAGCAGAAGAACGGCACATGATACAAAAAACGGCCCCGTCCGAGGACAGGGCCGTTATGTGGTTCTGTGCGATCAAAGCCAGCCGAAGGATCGCAAAAACAACTGACTTGGCGGTGCGGCGCAACGAATAGACAAATTGGAATTTGGCTATTCGTAAAATTCTTTTTTGATAGCCTTAACAACCGAATTAAAAGTTGCTTTTGTAGCAAGCTTACAAAGCAGATAGCCAAATGCACACATAGCAAGCGGTATAAAAAGCGGGAAAAGGCGGTCCAAATTGGATGTAATGGCGAGGACAATGAAAAAGACTTCCATCACCACCAAGAAACTAAACCACAATGCCATAAAAACTCGCACAGATTTTATGGGCTGTCCAATCAATTGCAGTTCAGTTTGTGAATCACGATTAGAAATTACAATCTCAATTTCTGGTACAAAGGAATTTCTATATGGCATATTGCGAAATGTTGGCTTTAAGCTACAACCTGTGAGCCTTTGCTGATATGCGTAATCCCAATCAGTATGTTGACGAATCTCTACAGGAAGAACTTCAAAACCGTTAGTGGAGATGGTTTTATTTATACAAAGCGTTGTTCTTTCGGTAAAGAGTTTCATCATTTTCTCCTTTCTCACAGATACAAGCTGTTAAAGAAATTCAAGCTTGCCGAGCCGATCTCAAAACTCCCCCGCCGCATACATCACCGCACTCAGCGCACAAAGCGGTGCCGTCTCACATCTCAAAATCCGTTTGCCCAGGGTGCAGACCCGCCACCCGGCATCCATGGCCTGGCTGACCTCCTTTTCCTCCAGTCCCCCCTCGGGGCCGGTCAGAAGGGCGGCGGATTTCCACGCGCCGGAGTTCAGGGCCATGTGCAGAGTCGTGGCCCGCTCGTTTTCGTAGAACAGCATGGGCAGGTCGCTTTCCGCGCCCCGCTTCAGGGCCTCAGCAAAGCTCGGCAGCACCACCACCCGGGGGATCCGGCCCCGGCCGGACTGCTCGGCGGCGGAGGCGGCGATCTTCTGCCAACGCTCCAGCTTTTTCTTCAGGCTCTTCTCGTCGGGCTTGCTGACACACCGGGCGGAGGGGAACGCCACGATCTCATAAACGCCCAGCTCCGTGGCCTTCTGGATCACATGCTCGAGCTTGTCCGACTTGGGGAAGGCCATGTACACGCTGACCTGAACGTCAGGCTCCGAATCGCTCTCCCGCCGCTCCAGAACCTCCAGATTCCAGCCGGAATCCACCACGGCGCACAGGCACTCCTTACCCTCGCCGTCACAAACCAAAACCTGCTCCCCCGCCTTCAAGCGAAGCACCTTCGCATGACCGGCATTTTCACCGACCAGCTGAATATGGTCATTCCCCAATTCCTCCGGGGATACAAAAAATCTTGTCATATCTTTCTCCTGCTGTCAAACAATTGTAGGGGAGGGTCATGACCCTCCCGGGGATTTTGCTGTGCAAAATCCCTTCGCCGTCAGGCGAACATCCGATTTTTGCCCTTCGGGCAGCACCGAAATTCTGCGAATTTCGGCGGGAGGGTCATGACCCTCCCCTACAGGCTATATCATCGATTTCCTAAGTTTACCGCTCGGTACTGGATGGCCTCCGCCAGGTGCTGGGGCTGGATGTCCGCGCTGCCGTCCAGATCGGCGACCGTTCTTGCAACCTTCAAAATGCGGTCATAGCTCCGGGCCGTCAGACCCATGGTTTCAAAGGCCTGCTTCATGAGCCCCGCGCCCGCTTCGTCCAGCTCGCAGTATTTCCGAAGCTGCCCCGGCCGCATCCGGGCGTTGCAGATGCCGCTGTCCGCGCCGTAGCGCTCATTCTGAACATTTCTTGCCCTGTCCACCCGCTCCTTGACGGCGGCGGAGGGCTCCGCTTCGGCTCTGCGGCGCAGGTCCTCGAAGTGGACCGAGGGCACCTCCACCACGATATCGATCCGGTCCAGCAGCGGGCCGGAAATGCGGCTGCGGTAATTCTGAACGGATTTTTCCGAACAGGTGCAGCGCCCCGAAGGATCGCCGTACCAGCCGCATTTGCAGGGATTCATGGCGCAAACCAGCATGAATTCCGCGGGATAGGTCACCGCGCCCGCCACGCGGGAAATGGTCACCTGCCCGTCCTCCAACGGCTGACGCATGAGGTCCAATGTATCCTTGTGAAATTCCGGCAGCTCGTCGAGGAACAGCACGCCCTGGTGGGCCATGGAGATCTCGCCGGGCTTCGGGTTGGTGCCGCCGCCGGCAAGGCCCGCATTGGAGATGGTGTGGTGGGGGCTGCGGAAGGGCCGGCGGGTCAGCAGCGGCTCCTTCGGGGACAAAAGGCCCATGACGGAATAGATCTGACTGACCTCCAGTGCCTCCTCCCGGGTCATGGACGGCAGGATGGATGGCAGACGCTTGGAAAGCATGCTCTTTCCGGAACCCGGCGGGCCGATGAGCAGCACATTGTGCCCGCCCGCGGCAGCCACCTCCAGGGCCCGCTTCACGTTCTCCTGTCCCAGCACATCCTTGAAATCCGGCATGGGGAGATCCTTCTCCACCGGGGTCCACTCCGGCTCAGGCTGGGCCTGGAGTTCGCCGTTGAGGATCTGCGCCAGCTGCTGCAGACTTTCCACGCCGTAGACCTCGGGCCCTCTGGCCAGGGTGGCCTCGGCGGCGTTTTCCTTGGGGACAAAGAGGAATTTGATGCCCTCCCGCTTGGCGGCCAGGGCCATGGGCAGCACGCCTGCCACAGGCCGCAGCCGACCGTCCAGACTCAGCTCGCCAAGAAAGGCCGTCTGCTTCGAGGGCCTGCGCACCGCCCCGGAGGCGGCCAGGATGCTTAAGCAGATGGGCAGATCGTATTGTGTGCCCGCCTTCTTCACGTTGGCCGGGGCCAGATTGACGGTAATGCGGCTGACCGGGAAACTCAGCCCCGAATTCTTCGCTGCGGCCCGGACCCGTTCCCGGGCCTCCTTCACCGCCGCATCGGGCAGGCCCACGATGTCAAAGCCCGGCAGGCCGTTGGAGATATAACATTCAGCCACCACGGCACTGCCCTGGATGCCGGTGATCGCCAGGGAGCGTACGGAACAGATCATCAAACCCCACCTCTTTCCATTTTACCCTATCATAGCCGATTTTCCCCGAAAACGCAATCCCCGCAGGGGCATCTGTATCCCCATAAAGTGGGAAATGGCTAAATTTGTCCGCCGTCGACAAACGCTGCCTCCTCTCCCCAGAATGGGAATTCATGGGAAATCCGGCAAAAGAAACAAGATTTCCAAGCCTTTTTGCACACAATTACCAATTGCGGAAAAAATAATGTACAATTTTTGTCCTATCTGCAAAATCCCGGCTTTACAAAACGGCAAAAGGGTGTTATCATATATGCGACAAAATTTGTAATACTTTAGGAGGTATTCATTTTGGCTAGAAAATTCAAGACCATGGACGGCAACACCGCTGCCGCCCACGTCAGCTACGCCTTTACCGAGGTTGCTGGCATCTACCCCATCACTCCCTCTTCCCCCATGGCTGACTACGTTGATCAGTGGTCCGCTGCCGGTCGGAAGAACATCTTCGGCGACACCGTCAAGGTCGTCGAGATGCAGTCCGAGGCTGGTGCTGCTGGTACCGTTCACGGCTCCCTGGCCGCCGGTGCCATGACCACCACCTACACCGCCTCTCAGGGCCTGCTGCTGATGATCCCCAACATGTACAAGATCGCCGGCGAGCTGCTGCCCTGCGTGTTCCACGTCTCCGCCCGTACCGTCGCTACCCAGTCCCTGAACATCTTCGGTGACCATTCCGACGTCTACGCCTGCCGTCAGACCGGTTTCGCCATGCTGGCCGAGACCAACGTGCAGGAGGTCATGGACCTGGGCGCCGTCGCTCACCTGGCTTCCATCGAGGGCCGCGTACCCTTCCTGAACTTCTTCGACGGCTTCCGTACCTCCCATGAGATCCAGAAGATCGCCATCTGGGACTACGAGGACCTGAAGGAAATGACCAACATGGAGGCTGTCGAGGAGTTCCGCAAGCACTCCCTGAACCCCGAGCGTCCCGCCATGCGTGGTTCCCACGAGAACGACGACATCTTCTTCCAGCACCGTGAGGC
>JAFQSI010000039.1 GCA_017409645.1 Oscillospiraceae bacterium
AACGTGGAGATCCTGGACGTCACCATCCACGGCACCGTCACCGACGCGGATGCCAACACCAGCTTCTATGACTGGGATATGTCCTCCGAGGAGGGCTGGAAGGCCGGTGCGGACATCGACCATGTGATGACCTCTGCCACCTGGTCCGATACCGCTGACGCCTTCTATATGATGGACGCCGACGCCGGCTGGCAGATGCACAAGATCGGCGCTGACGGCAAGACCATCGCCTCCGCGGTCAATACCAACGAGATCCCCCTGTGGGACATGACCTACAACCCCTACTTCACCGAGGCCCATGGCCTTGAGCAGGTCAGCTCCATCTATTACTACTACCTGCTGTCTCCCAAGGATCCCATGAACATGGATGCCGTGGGCTTCAACCTGGGCGACCTGGCCGACTATCTGGTGGGCATCACCAGCGCCGGTTATGAGCAGATGGCCGATGAGGACGGCGTCCTCCACGACACCGAGCATCTGATCCTGCTCGACAACGACGGCTACGTCTGGGACTTCTGGATCTACGACCGGGACAGCGGCGGCATGGATGCCCTGTACGCCATCTCCAAGAGCAATCTGACCTGTGAGTTCCCCGGCGATGATACCATGGACAACATGTACACCTCCCTGATGCTGGGCGAGGACGGCAACCTGTACCTGTCTGCCTTCAACGGTTCCACCAATGAGATCTGGCATATGTCCTATGACGAGGATCTGGGCCAGTATCAGGCAGTTCAGCTGGGCACCATGGGTGCGGACGTCTGGCCCGCCTCCATCACCTCCGTCACCGTCAACGGCGAGGCGGGTACCGCTGCCCATCCCGCACCCACCGGCACCATGTCCGCCGGTCCCATCTCCGAAAACGAGCTGAAGGCCGCCGCCTCCAAGGCCCGGTTCACCGTTTCCGCTGAGGAACTGGCCTACAAGACCAACGCCGGTACCGAGGAGGAGCCCGCGCCCTTCGTCATCGGTGACAACACCGTCACCGCGCCCAAGACCGGCTACTTCTTCTCCTACACCGCCGCCAGCGACGGCACCGCCACCATCTCCTCCGAGGGCACTGACTGGCGCGCCACCGTCTATATCAACGGCGAGCTGAGCGGCAACAGCATCCACAACCCCAAGTACGACGGCAGCGAGATCACCAGAGATCTGGTGGCCGGTGATACCCTGGTCTTCAAGATCATTCCCTACTCCGGCTGGAGCGCCGTTGAGAAGGAGATCACTGTCAGCTTCGCCTACTCCGGCGAGGGCGGCACCGTGGATCCCGAGCCCACCGACCCCACCGACCCCGTCGATCCGGATCCCACCGATCCTGTGGATCCCGAGCCCTCCGAGCCTGAGATCCCCGCTCTGGTCCTGGGTGAGAATGCTCTGACCTCCGGCACCGCCTATTCCTACACCGCCGAGGCCCACGGCCGCCTGGAGTTCGACTTCGTGGTCAAAGACAGCGCCGGAAAGACCATCTACCAGTACGCCTACGGCAAGGGCGACCGGGTGAAGATCCTGATCAACGGGGAATACATCCCCAATCTGGCCGACACCAAGCTGACGGTCAAGTCCGGCGACACCGTCACCGTGGAGCTGTCCGCCGTAGACACCGATACCTACACCGCCACCCTGACTCTGACCGCTCTGGAGCCTGCCGCACAGCTGGTCATCGGCGACAACGCCATTGCCCGGAAGACCGACTACTCCTTCATTGCAGAGCAGGATGGCACCCTGTACACCACCATCAAGGAGCTGTGGTGCGACGGCACCTACTGCTCCGAGGCCAGCCTTTCCTCCTCCGTGATCTTCAAGATCAACGGCGTCACCGTCTACGGCTTCCGCAACAGCTATGATGTGAAGGCCGGCGACGAGATCACCGTGCTGCTGAACTCCCAGTTCGGCGAGCCTGTAAACGCCGTGCTGAATCTGAGCTGGGATGGCTTCTACGAGCATCCCCAGGGCAGCAGAGGCAATCCCTACCTGCTGACCTACGCCCAGTGCCCCACCGACTCCGTGGAGATCCCCGCGGGCGAGGCTGTGTGGTACAAGCTCACCGGCTTCGGCTCCGGCTATAAGCTGATCGTCCGGGGCACCGGTGCCTATGTGATCATCGCTGGCACCCGCTACGATGTGCCCGCCAACGGTCTGATGATGCCCGCCGTGTCCAGCCTGCAGATCGGCAACTCCGGCACCGCTCCCGCGGTGTTCCAGCTGAGCGCCGTCATCGAGGAGGGCTATCCTGACAATCCCAAGGATCTTGTCGAGGGCGAGAACACCGTCACCATTGACGAGTCCGACAATTACTACTACGACTTCGTGGCCGAGACGGACGGCACCGCCACCTTCACCGTCTCCGGCGACAACTGGCGGTTCTGGTACTCCCTGTTTGATGCCAACGGCAATACCATGGTCGACAACGAGGATCACCAGGCCAAGCGCGACGACGCCGCCACCGTCACCGTGGACATGACCGCCGGTCAGTCCATCATCCTGAAGCTGGGCACCCTGAACGCCAGCTGGACCGCCCCCGGCGGCGAGCTGACCGTGGACTTCAGCTTCGAGGGCGAGGAGGTCTACGAGCCCGCCAACCCCCTGGTCCTGGGCAAGAATGATCTGACCTCCGGTACCGTCTACGAATATGTGGTCCCCGCCGACGGCCGCATGGAATTCTCCGTGGGCAGCGTCTACAACAGCGCTGGATCCAAGCAGCATTCCTGGTACAATGGCTCCAAGCTGCAGATCCTGATCGACGGCAAGGCCATGACCTCCAGCAGTGCAAAGTTCAATGTCACCGCCGGTGAGATCATCCCCGTGCAGATCGTCTCCCTGGACGGCGATACCTACACCGCCGACATGACCCTGAAGGAGATCGCAGCCGCTGAGACGCTGAGCCTGGGCGAGAATGCCGTTTCCCAGGATCTGGAGTATGTCTACACCGCCGAACAGGATGGAACGCTGTACTTCTCCGTGGTGGAGCTGCTGTACAACGGCTCTCCCGTCACCGAGAGCGCTCTGGGCAGCTCCGTCCAGATGACCATCAACGGCGCCTCCGTCTCCTCCTTCAATAAGTCTTACGAGGTCGAAGCCGGTGATGAGCTGGCCCTGATCCTGAAGGACTACAGCTGGGACGGCTCCGGCGTTGCCTCCGCTACGGTGAGCCTGAGCTACGAGGGCTTCTATGAGCAGCCCGAGGGCAGCCTGGCCAACCCCGTGGAGCTGCTGTACGCCGATTGCCCCACCAGCACCATCGAGATCGCCGCTGGCGGCGCTGTCTGGTATCAGCTCGAGGGCGACCCCGGTGATTACATGACGCCCGCCAACTATCCCTTCAAGGGCAAGACCCTTCTCGTCACCGGCGAGGGTGCCTACGTCGTTGTGGACGGTACCCGTTACGATGCCGAAAACGGCGTGGTCCGGATCGAAATGAATGAGCAGACCCTGATCCAGATCGGCAACGCCGGTTCTGCAGCCGCCGTCTTCGGTATCTCCGTTGAGATCCCCGAGGGCCACGTGGACAATCCCCAGGACCTTGCAGAGGGCGAGAACGAGGTCACTCTGCCCAGCTACGGCACCCACTACTATGACTTCACCGCCACCGCCGAGGGTACCGCCACCGTGACCCTCTCCGGTGAGAACTGGAAGTTCAGCCTGACCCATTTTGCCGCCGACGGCAGCCAGATCTCCACGAAGGACTACTACGCCAAGAACGGCGACGCCGACACCGTGGAGCTGGCCATGAACGCCGGTGAGCGGATCGTGGTCATGGTCGGCACCTCCAAGGGCTATTCCCAGCCCGGCGGCGATGTCACCGTTACTTTCCACTTCGAGCCCGCCGAGGCCCCCTGCGCCCACGAGAATACCGAGATCCGTGGTGCTGCTGAGGCCACCTGTACCCAGTCCGGCTACACCGGCGACACCTGGTGCCTGGACTGCGGCGAAAAGATCGCTGACGGCACCGTGATCCCCGCTCTGGGCCACGATTACGTCGATGGCATCTGCACCCGCTGCGGCTGCACGGATCCCGACTACAAGCCCGACAACTCCGTCACGGTGGAGATCAAGAACGAGATCGCAGCCACCAACGGTGTGGTCCTGGTCGAGTGGGATCGTGCCAAGCTGACCCTGACCGACATCGTCATCGACGCCGACTACACCTCCGTCCTGAATGGAGAGGGCAGCGTCACCTTCGGCTACGTCTCCCTGAACGGCATTCCCGCCGGTCAGTCCGTGGCGAAGCTGACCTTCGAGGCTGTGGATCCCGCTGACGCCGATGTGTCTGTCACGGTCCGGGAGCTGAACAACGGCGACCAGAGAGTCAATCCCTTCGTGGATATCCCCGAGGATTCCTACTGCTACGATCCCGTCATGTGGGCCGTGGACAACGACATCACCAACGGTATGGATGCCACCCACTTTGGTCCCACCATCGAGTGCAACCGGGCCCAGGCTGTGACCTTCCTGTGGCGCGCCAAGGGCTGTCCCGAGCCCAAGACGACGGAGAATCCCTTCGAGGATGTGAAGGCGTCCGATTTCTGCTACAAGGCAGTCCTGTGGGCCGCCGAGAACGGCATCACCACCGGTACGGACGATACGCATTTTGCGCCCACCAAGACCTGCAACCGTGCTGAGATCGTCATCTTCCTGTGGCGTGCCGAGGACCAGCCCGCCCCCGTCGGCGAGAATCCGTTCCATGATGTTCCGTCCGGCAGCATCTATGAGGATGCTGTGGTTTGGGCATACGAGCAGGGCATCGCCAACGGTCTGACTGACACGGCCTTCGGCCCCGGCGTCGTCTGCAACCGCGCCCAGATCGTCACCTTCCTCTATCGCGCCTACGCATAAGCTGAAAGCATAACCCAATACCCCGCGCCCGCCGCAGACGAGAGCCTGCGGCGGGCTTTTCTTCGGTTACAGATCGATGGC